>CAZEIY010000112.1:3611-10726 GCA_964512375.1 uncultured Rickettsiales bacterium
GGCCAGGCACTAGCCGCGGGAGACTTTAATGGAGACGGAGTGGACGACCTCGCGATCGGCATCCCGGACGAGGAGATTGTCAGCAACACTCTGACTAGTGGTGCGGTGGCAATCGTCGAGGGGGTTTCAGGCGCCGGCCTCAGCCTTCCGAGTGTCAGCCTCCCTCTACTGACAATGAACGGTCTCAGCATGGCGAGCACACTGGATGGCTTTGGCGAGTCCCTACACGCCGACGATCTCGATGGTGATGGGCTCGACGATCTGCTGGTCGGAGCTCCCGCACGAAACTCTTCGACAGGCGGCGTGATGATCATCTCAGGAAGCAACACGCCCAACATCGCCGACACGACAGCTATGCAGTGGATTGAGCCGACCTCGATTCCCGGCTACAGCCTTAACTCGACCTCACAGGAGTTTGGCAGGGCGGTGTCCAGCGGCGACTTCGACGCCGACGGCTGGATTGACGTGCTCATTGGCATTCCCGGCCTCGACGTGAACGGCGTCAACGCAGCAGGAGGGGTGCTCCTTATGAGGGGCTCAGCAGCGGGTCCGCAGAGCAGCGGCGCGCAGCTCTGGCACGGAGACCTTCGCTCCCTCAGCGGTGCTGCTGAGACGAATGACAGGCTTGGGCAGGTGCTAGCCCACTAGCTGCACGTCCCTCAAGCTACTCGGCTGGCACATTCGGCGACGGCTGATAGGTCCGGCAGGGTTGCCCCCGCAGAGACGGGCAGGGAGGCAGGTCCCCGGCAATCTCGACACCGGGAAGTGTCGACATCGTCAGAGACGATGGACGCAAGCCACCGTGGCCTAGAGAGAAGCTCGGGATCTGATCGTACTCGGGAGTCTCAAACTCCCAGGTGCCGTGATTGCGACCCGGGCTGCTCACCGACATGCGCAGCGCAGAACCTGCGCGAACGGCATGGGCCACCGATGGGATCGCCACCTTGGCCATCACCCACTCATCGATGGGCACGGACTCGAAGTCGTCCTCACTGTAGGAACGCACGAGGCGCAGGTTGTTCCCCTCAGTAGCTGCACGGTGCCCCAGCCGAAGCCACCCGGTCTGAACCAGCATCTCCATGCCGTCCAGTCGGACCTCAGTCAGCGTGACCTGCACCATGACATCGTCGACTGGACTCTGAACCCACAGTTCAGCGATGGCAGGGCCCGCGATCACGGTCGCTTCCTCGAAGGGCTCCGTAACATAAGAGACCACATCCCCCGCGCCAAAGCGGCTCCAGTCGATATCCCACAGGGGAGCCAACAGTTGGTAGCCCAACGGACCGAAGAACGTCGTGGCGCCCGCCTCAGGATCAAAGCGCCACGAGTCCGCTCCTTCAGACGCTGGCGCGTTGTCCATCAACTGACCCTCAGGACCAACAAACCACGTACGCAGGGGAGCCGAATCTACTGGCCAGGATGGGTAGGAAGCCTCGAACCGTGCCACGGGCGTACCCACGGGATTGTCGGGCGCCGCGCCGGACTCGAACAAGACGCGCACAGTAGGTTCCTGCTCGTAGGCCGCCAGGGCTGCCTCGTAGCTCTCAAAATCAGTAAATCGGTCGTCCTCAAAGGTGACATCGTCCATACCGAAGCTACTGCCAAACTCCGAGGAGCCGAAAGATCGCACCAGCGAACTGAGCTCAGGGATCCGCTCGGCCAGATAGAACTCCAGGAACTCAAACCAACGGTAGACGGAACCAGGCGAATAGCCATCGGGGTGCCGGCCGTTACTCAGCTGCACCTTAAAGGCCGACGCATTATGGAAGCGGTCCAACATGGCGCCGAACTGAGCACCGGTCTGCTCGTCCTGAAAAGCCCCCCCGTAGTACACGGCGGTCTCGATCTGTTCGACGAGCAGGTTGAGGTCGCGATCGTCTGCAGTAACTGGCCGCGTCGAGAGCCCTCGAAAGAACGGCTCAAAGTCGACGCTATGGGCTGAGAGCTTGAGGTTCTCCTCGCACTGACTGTCTCCGGCAGCAATTCGCTCGGTTACCCAGCTTGCTCCACCCTGCTCAGAGTCCTGCTCGCGCTGATCGACCCACTGCCTGGTAAATCCAGCGTTATAGATCCCGCCCGGCCACTGCATCTCCCAGGCATCAGCGATGGTGGAGAGCGGTACGATCGCCGCCAGCGACGGCGGACGGGTGGAGGCCACATAGAGTTGAGAAATGCCGGGGTAGGACAGACCCACCATGCCCACCTGGCCGTGCAGCGCCCAGTCCTGGCGCGCCACCGCCTCGATGACATCGTATCCATCCGCGTGTTGGGCACGATTAAAGACATCGAACACGCCGCCCGAACAACCGCTCCCACGCATATTCACGCTGACCGTCGCGTAGCCCAGAGAGTTCCCGATCAGGACGCCCGCATCCAGTCGATCGGGGCGAGACGGCGAATAACCCGAATAGTCGACAACGGTAGGATAGGGGCCGTCTCCGTACAGAATCGAGTCCGGGAGCCGGATCATCGCACTCAGCAGGACACCATCGCGCATCTCGATGTACTGGTAGCCCGAGCTGGGCTCCCAGTCATAGCCAGACAGGGGTGAGTAGTGAACTCCGTACAGTGTCTGCTGCTCGTAGAAGCTATCGGCGGGGACATCGTCGACCGCCAACACCGAAAAGGCGCCCGACCAATTGGGCGGATCGGTCGTGTCATCCTGAATCACATAGCCCTCTCCAGGCAGGACGACCGTGCCATCGGTGAGTGACTGGCCCTCGAGATTCGATGGATCGAGCACCCGGTATTCGGCGGGCACATAGGCAAAGTGCGCCTGGCCGAGATCGTCCGCGACCAGGGTCACCAGGGCCGTGCCCTCAGCGTCGTAGAGGGTCAGTGGCGCGCCGGGGTCAGCGTCGAGCACGGTGGCGCTCTCGACTCCGGCACTGATCCGAAAGTCAGCCGGACGGGGCGATGCCTGACAGCCCGCACAAGCCAGCAAGAGACCCAGGAAGGTAACCAGAAGGGAGCGATTCAACTGCAAGGTGTTCTCCATTGGAAGGAGAAGATAGCCGGTTTTGAGTCGAGGCACTCCTCTACCCCGGTCCTCCGCAGGCCAACCACTCACGGATCGACTGCTGGTCCGGCTCAGCGAGCGCGCCAGATGGGGGCATGTGCCCCAGCATGACCTCGGCCCAGGTCCAGTTGGGATGCGCCCGAGCCGCCTCAGCCGTGTCGTAGTCGTATTCCTCGGGCGCCTCAGAGCGCTGCTCTCCGCTCAGCGAGGAGGAGTGGCAGGCAACGCAGTGGTCCGTAAACAGTGGCTCCACATCGGCCCAGACCACGGTGGAGTCCTCTGGACAATCCCCGGGGTCACAGGCCACCAGAAAGGAGCAAAGACAAAGGCTGGCGACGAGCCGAGCGGCGTTCATAGCGCGAGTTCCCCAATCGGTGGGCGTGGCTACGGCGTAGTCAGCGTGTCTGCGCGGCCCAGGTCTGTGGTCAGGTCGACCAACTCACCGGTAGCTGCGAGGACGGTCATTGTGAACGACCCATCCGAAGCCGCCACGGCCGAAGCCGCAACACCGCTGTTCTGGTTCGTTGCCGTCACGCTCGCCCAGGGAGCCACCGAACCGGCAGCGCCCACCAGGTTGAGTGGGTTGTCAGTAAAGGTGTACGTCGAATCGGTGATCTCGCCAGCGGTCATACCCTCGAAGTACTCAATCGATGCCGTTGTGTCCAGCAGCGCCAACTGAGTCGCGAGGTCCGCTGTGGTACCAGCCACTGCACCCGCTTCGTTCGCTGTGGGGTCGACCGGGTTATAGGTCCAGGTCTCAGACACAGCCGAGCAGGTGGCCTCAGTAATGAAGAGGGTCTCTGAGCAGGTACCTGGATCATAAGGTTGGCTCGGATCGACGAGGCAGTCGGGATCAGCGGAGTCCGCATCACTGTTGCCGTCATTGTCGCTGCCATCATCGCAGTCTTCCAGGTCGTCCTGAGTGGCCTCACGCATGGCCCAGTGCACCAGAGTCACACGGCCACCTGCAGGGACGGTGATCTCGTATTCGTACTCAATGTCATCCCCGGACAAGCGCACGGTGTCTGCGCCGGGGAAGTACCAGCCGATGGCTTCGCGTCCGTCGAGGTTGTCGACGTCGTCGTCGATGGTCACCCAGACATCGCCGGTGTTCATGACATTGTCCCCATCGCTCGTTGGTCCCGTGATCTCATCGCCACCATCGAGGTCACACTCAAGCATCATGGTGAGCGAGACGGCAGTGTTAGCGGTCCATGTCTCGGATGCGCCTGTGCAGCTGGTCTCATCGAGATATGAGGTGTCCGAACAGCTCGCGACTGCGTTCTCAAATATCTCTGTCCAGCGGGCCCAGTTACCGGTCGTCGGCACGTAGATCTTGCGTGTCACGCTCAGACCAGCGATGTCATCGAAGTCGGTCATGGGCCCCAGCACCACCGTGCGGTCATCCTGGAGTTGACGGGTTGGTCCTGCAAACTGACGGACAAAGGCCTGGCAACAATTATCGCGGCGTTCCAGCTGGAAAGCACTATTAGAAACAGGCCCCGAAGAGGTCTCTCCGTCGTTCTGGATCGCCCATTCCAGCTCGTTCTCAAGGGTTGTCGTACTGCTCGTGCTTTCTACCAGCGCGCCCGTGGGAGCCGCTGGCGCCGGCGCTACCGAGGCCTCGAGGGCGGGATCAACACCCGACTGGTCGGCGATGGACTCACCCACCGAGGCGAGCACCTCGGTGAACACAGCCTCGTCATCGAGGAGGTCAGTTGCCTCCGCAAGGAGAGCAACATCAGCCGCCGACACCGAGGCGAGCACCTCGGCGATCGTGTAGTCGGACATCGCAACGCCACCATCCGATTCGACGAGCAACGAGACAATTTCATCCACCGCGGTAGTTGCTGGCGTGACATCTTGCTGCAGATCAGTGACCAGCGCCGTCAGCGCACGACCCGCGCCGTACGCCTCATAGCGAAAAGAGGTGCCAGGTGTCATGCCGCCCGGCTGGGTGATGGTGAAGTCTCCCGCCGTATCGGCGACGTTGACTCCCAGGACTGCGCCGTGGCTGGCATCCGGTGCAACCGCGGACAGCGCCACTACAAAGCCCTCGCCTGGGGTGCCCGCGTTGTCGACACTGCCCGCAAATGATGTCGTGGGGACGTCAGCACCATTTGCACCATTGGTACCGTCGGCACCATCAGCACCAGCGGTTCCGTCCGTACCATCAGCACCATCGGTGCCCTCCGTGCCATCAGCACCATCGGTACCGTCGGCACCAGCGGTTCCGGCAGCGCCATCAAGCCCTGCTGCCCCGTCGACTGCGGATTCGCAGCCACAAAGAGCGAGCAAGCCAGCCAGAAAGAGAATCGATCCGTGTAGTTTCGTCATCGTTCTTACTGCGCCGTCAGAGTCTCGGATCGGCCGAGATCAGTTGTAATAGTCACCGTGTCTCCAGCGGACGCAGACACCAACACAGCAAAGCTGCCATCAGAAGCTGCCGGCGTGGTCCAGACCATCGAGTTAATGGTGATGGTCACCACGGCGCCTGATGCAACCGAGCCAGCGTCACCATTTACCGTGTAACCACCTACGTTAGCGAGCTGAGCGATTTCGGTAGCGGTCATGCCCTGGTAGTAGGCATCGGGTGCGGCGGCCACGACATTCGCCATTTCAGCAGCGATGTCGGCGAGAGGGCCCCAGGTCGGGTCCTGGAATCCAAAGGTCACGATGGCAATGGTCTCGCCCGGAGCGACGGTGATGTCTCCGTAGCTGATGTCGACATCATCGTCATCGACCTCGACCGTTCCTGCGGGATAGAGGAAGCCGAGAGCGGGATCGTAGTTGCCGCCATCGTTCTCGACACTGGTGTGCCAGATGTCCTCAGAGTCGACGACGCTGTCGCCACTGCTGGTCGGTCCGAAGATCTCATATCCATCGGAACCGAGATTTCCTCCCACCTGCAACTCGAAGGTCAACGGAGCTGCTGTGTGATTGGTCATGAACTCGACGAAGCGACACCAGCCGCCGACATCTGGGGCGTAGACCTTGCGGCTGACCTCCAGACCGTGGGTCATGCTCCATGTGCCGCTGTTCTGGGCGCAAGTGGTCTCGTCGGTGTACGCGGCATCGGAGCAGTAGCCCGATGCATCGTAGATGGCAAAGCTGGGGCTGCTGCTCTCTGACAGGTACACGTTCCAGGTCTCAGACGCAGCCGTGCAGGTGGTCTCATCGGTGTAGTTACTGTCCGAGCATGAACCCGCGCACTGGGGGTCGGCGCCGTCGATGTCGCCGTTTTCGTCGTTGTCGACTCCATCATTGCAGTTGGTGGTGATGCCATAGGGGCCATGAACCAACTCATTGTCGTCTTCAATGTGGCCCTGAGAAGTGCTGCTTCCACTTGGGATGGACTCGGTGGATGTGGTGATGCCCCGAAAGCGCTGCTCAAACATGTCGTCATAGGCATCTTCGGTGCCATCATCGATTGTCCCATCTCTCTGCATGTCCCAGTTTGCGTCATTCTGGATTTCCAGCGGAAGATCGTCAGAGAAGTCAGCCGCCGTCACCACATCGGCCGGGGCCGCCGGAGCAGGAGTCGGCACAGCACCGGCGACAATCGCGCCATCGGTGGCATCGGCGACCGCTTCGCCCACATCGGCGCGCACCTGGGTGTACACCGCGTCAGAGTCCGTCAGATCGGTGGCTGCCGTGGTCAGCGCGCTGCTCGCAGAGGCAACCAGACTATCCACCTCTGCTGGCGTGAAGTCACCCAACGCGACGCCGCCTTCACTGGCCGCCAGTTGCCCGATGAGGCTGGCAACAGCCGTCGAGGCCGGAGACATCTCGGTCTGTAGGGAACTCACATGGGCAACCATGGTTCCGTTGCTGGTCTCGGCGCTGAAACGAAGGTGCGTGTTGCCCGCGCTCATATCAGCAAGGGTGATGGCAAAGGCGCCCGCACTGTCTGTCGTCGCTACGCCCAGAGTGCCGGCGACGGCGCCATCTGAGTCAAGCAACTCCATGCGCACAAAGGTATCGGCCACCAGGGCCACACCATCGTGCACCGTGCCGGCGAATGCTGTGCTCGGGAAGTCCGTACCGTCCGTACCGTCGGCACCAGCTGCGCCGTCTGTACCATCGGCACCAGCTG
>CAZEIY010000113.1:0-10712 GCA_964512375.1 uncultured Rickettsiales bacterium
GTGGAGAAGCAGGTCGCCGCGAGGTGTGAGGATGGACTCGGGGTGGAACTGCACGCCGACGGTGGGCTGGTTGCGGTGCCGGACCGCCATAATGTGCTGTCCGCATCGCGCGCTCACTTCGAGGCAGTCGGGCAGGCTGGATGGTTCCACCACCAGAGAGTGGTAGCGGCCCGCAGTGAAGGGAGCTGGCAGACCCTCGAACAGACCACGACCATCGTGCTCCACCTCGCTGGCCTTGCCGTGCACGGGCAGCTCGGCGCGTACGATGCGGGCTCCCTCTACCTGGCAGATGGCCTGGTGTCCCAGGCAGACACCCAGAAGGGGGAGAGTGCCACCCAGTTCCCGCACGATGTCCATGCAGATCCCACTCTCGTCCGGCGTGCCAGGCCCCGGTGAGAGGATGATTCCAGCAAACGCTGCAGCCTTGATCTCTGCCACGGTGGTGCCGTTGTTTCGCACCACCTCGATGCGGGGATAGATGGCCCCCATCATCTGGTAGAGATTGAATGAGAAGGAGTCAAAGTTGTCGACCAGGAGCAATGTCATGCGTTCTCCTTGTCGTCGGGTGAAGGCCTGGTCTCCGGTAGTTGCAGCACGCCGCATTCAGCCCAGCGGATGGCCTCGAGGAGTGCTTTGGCCTTGTTTTGAGTCTCGACGTACTCGTGCTCTGGAACTGAGTCGAAGACGATGCCCGCACCCGCCTGCACGTGCGCTTCGCCATGGCAGTGCACTACGGTCCGGATCGCGATGCATGTGTCCAGATCGCCGCGATAGTCGAGGTAGCCGACAGCGCCCGCATAGACCCCTCTGGCGCTCGGCTCGAGTTGCTCGATGATCTCCATTGCTCGTACTTTCGGAGCGCCCGAGACCGTACCCGCCGGAAAGCAGGCGTACAGCGCATCGAGCGCATCGATGCCAGGTGCGAGTTGCCCTCTGACTTGAGAGACCATGTGCATTACGTGGCTGAAGCCCTGTACCTGCGCATGCTTGACCAGTTCGACGCTGCCGAACTTGGACACCCTGCCGATATCGTTCCTGCCGAGGTCGACGAGCATCTCGTGCTCGGCGCGCTCTTTCGGGTCGGCGAGAAGTTCGGCGCGCAGGAGCTCGTCTTCCTCGGCGTTTCTTCCCCGTCGTCTGGTTCCAGCGATGGGCATGGTCTCGACCACTGAGCCTTCTACCCGTACTAACATCTCGGGTGAGGCGCCGATGAGTGTGTGTTCCCCCAGCTCCAGAAAGAATTGGTAGGGGCTGGGATTGAGCACTCTCAGAGCGCGGTAGATGGCAAAGGGGTCGGTGCGCACCCGTGCAGATAGCCGGCGTGACAGGACAACCTGGAAGATGTCCCCTGCGAGGATATGTTCTTTCGCTGCCAGTACCGATTCGGTGAACTGCTCTTCGCTGATGTTGGACTGGAACCTGGGTTCGCCGCCCCGCTCGCCCCGCGGCACGTCCCGTACTGGCTGCATGAGGAGGTCCTGAAGCTCGTCGAGAGAACCCAGGGCCTTCGCGTACAGGCTGCGCCAATTCTGTTCACTGCTGTCTGCTGGTAGCTCGATTACTCGCACCAGGTGCAAGAGGGCACGCAGATGGTCAAAGGCGAGGACCTCGTCGTGAAAGGCCAGGTTCAGATCAGGGGTGGAGAGGGGGTCTGGATTGTCGCGTGGCACTTCTTCTTGCAGGCGGACCGAGTCGTAGCCGAAGAAGCCGACAGCTCCACCGAGGAAGCGGGGCAGCGCGCTGGTCTCGGCGAGAGGCGCCCGCGCGACCAGTTGACGCAGCACCTCACGAGGATCGCCCTCGAGCTGCTCGCGCAGCGGCTCACTAGCCTGACAGTGCTCGATCTCGATGCGAGAGCCCCAGGAGCGGAACAGAAGTGAGGGTCGGCCCCCAGCGAAGGAGTAGCGAGCCAATCGTTCGCCACCCTCAATGCTCTCGAAGAGGAAGGAATGGCTGGAGAGACCCCGAAGGCGCAGCCACGCGGAGACTGGCGTGATCAGGTCAGCGGGCAGGGTGCGTACTACCGGCACACGAAGTCCCAGCCCCGGTGTCATCCGGGCGGCCTTCTCCAGGAAATCCTCTTCTGGACTGGTGCCTAACATGCTGTCCCGTGTCTTCTTGAGTGCCCGCAAGAGAGGCAATTCGCTTGACGAGTCACTCTCTGGCCACTATCTATCACTTGCAGAGCGCCTCAGTTTGCGCTCGACCGACTTCAAATACGACTGTCGGAGGAACTTTGTCATCCCTTCTCGCCTCGCGCGAGAGAGGTCCTCCGGAATGGAACGCGAGCCTATGGCCCCGCCCGACAGTATTCAGCGCTCAGGTGTGCTGTTTGTTTCAGAGACTCTTCTTCCCACCAAGAGTGGAGAGTTCAGGGTGCGTGTCTATCGTGATCTCAGCGATGGTAGCGAGCCTGTAGCTATTTTCGCTGGTGATGTCAGCGGCATGGCCGATGTTCCGGTTCGCGTGCACGATGAGTGCTTCACCTCCGAGGTGTTGGGCTCGCTCAAGTGTGATTGCCGCGAGCAACTCAAGTTTGCCATGGATACCATCCAGCGCCGTAAGCACGGCGTGGTCATCTACCTACGCCAGGAAGGGCGGGGGATCGGTCTCGCGAACAAGATTGCAGCGTACGCACTCCAGGAAGAGGGACACGATACGGTGGACGCCAATCGCCTCCTCGGCTTGCCTGATGACCAACGTCGCTACGATGCTGCAGCCTTGATCCTCGACGATCTCGGCGTGAAGAGTATCCAGCTCATGACCAACAATCCTCGGAAGCTTGAGCTCCTGGAGGAACAGGGGGTCAATATTGCAGCTCGTCTCCCTGTCTTAGTCCCTGCCAATCCCCACAGCATGGGCTACCTGCAGGCCAAGGCTGAGCGAATGGGACACCTCCTCGAGCCGGACTCGTCGTTCGTCATCAAGACAGCCGTCTCTTGAGTCGTGACTTCCTGGTTGCCTAGCGAAATCCCGTGTTCAGACAGTTGATCGACGAAATGACTGAATTCAACCGTTGTTGGCTCTGCCGCCACGGGTACATGACCTACAACACCAACGACCTTCATGTTGGCCGCTCGCTGGACACACTCGAGCAGGCCTTCGCGCGCCAGTTCGGCTCCTCCTAGGACTTCGTGATGTACGAAGGTCCCGCGGTTCTAGTTCGGGGATTGGTCAAGGACTACGACGGCACGGCGGTGGTCGATAGCCTCGACCTCGAGGTCCCTCAGGGTGAGTTCTTCGGTTTCCTGGGCCCGAACGGTGCCGGCAAGACCACTACGATTCGAATCCTCTGTGGCCTGCTGCGGCCCACTCAAGGCGAGGTGCGCGTCGCGGGCTTTGATGTGCTCGAAGAGCCCCTTGAGGTCAAGGCCAGGATCGGCGTGCTGCCTGAGGAGCCGGTGCTCTATGAGCGTCTCACCGGTCGAGAAATGCTCTGGTATGCGGGTCGCCTCTACGGGCTCGACGGACGCACGGTCGAAGAGCGTAGTGAGGATCTCTTGACCTTGATGGCGCTAACCGGTGGAGACGCCGATCGGCCGATCGTCGATTACTCGATGGGAATGAGGAAGAAGGTGGGGCTGGCCTGCGCCTTGTTGCACAAGCCAGCGGTGCTATTCCTTGATGAGCCGTTTGGCGGCATCGATACGGTGACTTCGCGAGCGATCTATGGAGTCTTGCGTGGGGCGGTCGCTGGAGGGATGACGATCTTCTTCACATCGCACGTCCTTGAAGTGGCCGAGAGTCTGTGCAGTTCGGTCGGGATCATCCAGGGTGGTCGGCTTCGTGCCGTGGGCAGCCTCGAGGAGGTTCGCTCCCAGGCGGGCGCGGCCCCGGGCACTCCCCTGGGTGAGGTCTTCGTCGACATGGTCGACCCCGGTACGGCGGAGCGGGCTTCCGATCTGCTGCAGTGGCTCACCTGAGAGGGGAGCTCACCGTGCAGTCGCTGTTTCCTTTTCTCGGGTCGTTGCGCACTCTTCTTGGTCTGCGTTTGCATCTGCATTTTCGGGGCTTGCGCCTACGCACGCCCCTTGGTCGGCTGTTCGGTCAGCTCGAGCCATTCGTGTTGCTCCTCTTCGTCGGAATGGTCTACGCGTTCATCCGGAGTGTGTCGCAGACGGTTGTACCCGAGCTGGTGCTGTTGGTGGCAGGGCTGCTGTTGGCCGTCGCACATGTGTTCGTTCTGTTTGAAGTGGTGGCCAGGGTTGGGCGTGGGGAGGGGATGGCAGTTGCCCTCTACCACTATCCGCTCTCGCCCTTGCTGATCCACGCTGCGGAGGTCGGCCAGGCGCTGCTCTCTGTGCCTGTGTTGGCCTCGAGCGTGGCGCTCTCTGCTTTGCTCGGCGCCTTGGAAGTGCCTGCGCTGCTTGCTGTCCCCTGGATGCTCATTTGGCTCTTGTATCTGGCATCTCTGCGCCAGTTGCTGCAGCTGGTGGTTGGGCGTCTCTTACGCCGCCGCTTTCTGCGCGAACTCAGCATCGCTCTGCTGTCGACAGTGGGTCTGCTCGGGTGGCTCGGGCTGAACTGGGTGGTGCACAATGGGGCTGTAGCGGAACTCGTCAGTCGGGCAGATGGGCTACCTACAGCGTACTGGCTGCTGCCCCTGAACTGGGTGGTGGCCCCCAGTGAGCTCGTGTTGACTGTGCAGCCCCTTGCCCTTCCACTTGCAGCCGTGGGCTTGACCCTCCTCCTGGTAGCAGTCTTCGTGGTGGGTGCCGACATGCAGGAGCAGGCCTGTCTCGGGGAGGCTGGTGGGCGCGCTGTATCGTCGCAGCGGGGGCCTCGCCGTCGACGGCTTCACCTCGCTGATCGCCTGCCTCTCTCTGTGATCCCGGTCGCAGTCTGGGCCAGCGCCAGTAAGGAACTGACTGTCATGCGTCGGGACCCCTTTGTCTGGGTGATGATCCTGAGTCAGGGGGTCTTCCTGTTGGTGCCCCCCTTGATCTTTGGAGGGCCCGGGGGTGCGGCCGCTTTCTACATGCCGATCCTCGTGATGATGCTCTTGCTGGTGGAGTCAGCGCCGGTGTTCAATGTCATCGCCGGCGAAGGACGCGCGCTTCACTTCCTCGCCCAGAGCCCCGCACCTCGCTGGCAGGTACTGGTCGGCAAGAACCTCGCCTACGGACAGATCTACTTCGTCTTCAACGCGGCATTCCTCGCCCTCGCCGGCTTCGCCTACGGAGAACTGGAGCGCTACGGCCTCTATCTGGCGATGTCCTGCTACGGACTGGTGATGCTGCTCGGCCTCGGCAACCTGGTGTCCGTGTTCTTGCCAACGGCCTGGATCGGGGCGAGGGGAGCCGAAGGTGGTAGTCGAGCCGCCCATCGTGCCAGTGAGGGGGGGGTGGAGCAGCCTGGTTGCCTGACCTTGATGCTCAAGCTGATGTTCGTGCAGGTCCTATATCTCCTGGCTATTCCGCCAACACTGCTCGTTGTCCTTGGATCTTCCTCTCTTGGGGAGTCGTGGCGGCTGTTGGTCTCGTCCGCCATCGTTGCCTGGTCGCTGCTTGTCTACCTGGTAGCGACAGGCCTCGCACTTTGGCGTCTCGGCTCGACTGAGCAGCGAATCCTGGAGCGATTTTCGACCCGTGGCGCGTCCTGACTGGAGGCAGCGAAGGGATGGTAGAGCCCACACGGTCATATTTCTGGCTCGCTCTCGTCTGAGACCAATACGACGCCTTGCCGCGCGCTCTGGTAGAACCTACTGAGGCACTTCAGCATTGTAGCGTCTCTTTGGAGCGAGTAGGCCCATGCAGTCTTACCGTGGTGGACATCTTGGCGGCTTGGGTAGGGGAGTCAGAGCATGAGTTTACTTGAGGGGGCTGACAGCGCCCGGCGGCCATGGATTGTTGTCGTTGATGACGACAGGGGGTCCCTGACTGAGGTCAACCGACTTCTTGGAAGTGACTATCGAATTTCAGTCTTTTCGGCGCCTGGAGAAGCGCTGGAGTCTATCCGGCTGGAGGGCTGCCCTGATCTGGTCATTACCGATCAGCGCATGCCTGAGATGCTGGGTACAGAATTCCTCGAAGAGTTGGTGAAGCTGCATCCAGAGTCCGTAAGTATCATCATCAGTGGTTTTACCGCACGTCACGATCTCGTCTCTGCCATCAACAAGGCGCGGGTGTTCGCGTATGTAGCCAAGCCGTGGAGAGGCAAGTACCTCAAGGAGACCATTGAACGCGCCCTCATGCTGTCGCGTGGTCGTCGTGCGACGACGTCCCTGAGTCACGACCTCAACGAACTGGGCACTGGTCTGAGCGCTGTCTCATCGGCTGTGTCGACTGACCGAGAGTCGGTGCACTCTACCCTGGCTGCAGTGCGTCGACAGCTGAGTGAGTTGGCCGAGCGGTCCTCGGCTCTTACCCAGCATCAGCCTTCCCGAAGGACCCTCTTCGACAAGAAGTAGTTTGCTCTTTAGATCTCGGTTCGGCGCTCGCTCTCTTCGAGCACTTCCATTACTGCCTGGTAGCGCCCAAAGGGTGGGAAGATGTACGCCCCGGTGACCTGCTCGTAGCTACGGGCGCGGCGTAACGCCTCTCCCGCAATTCGAATCCCTTCAGCTCGTTGAGCATCGCGACCTCCGGCGGCTTCCATTCGGGCTCGGATTGCCGCCGGCACCTGCATCCCAGGGACCTCGTTGTGGAGGAACTCGGCATTCTTGGCGGAAGCGAGCGGCAAGATTCCCACCAGAAAGGGAATGTGGGCGAAGGGCCGGATGGCTGCGAGGAAACGTTCCAGCAAGTCTGGGTCGTATAGCGGTTGCGAGAACACGAACTCGGCTCCAGCATCGAGCTTCCGACGGAACTTCTCCACTTCCTTGTCGAGGGGCTCGTGTCCGGGATTACAGCCACATCCAATGACGAAGTCGCTCGCCTGATCGAGAGAGTCTCCTCCGAAGTCGATGCCATGATTGAGGTTGTGGACTGCGCGCACCAGCTCTACTGAGTCGAGATCGAACACGCCGGTCGCGTCGGGATAGTTGCCCATCTTGGGAGGGTCACCGGTAACGCAGAGGAGGTTGCGAATGCCCAGTGCGTGCGCTCCTAACAGATCCATCTGCATACCGAGGAGATTCCGGTCTCGACAGCAGTAGTGAACGATCACATCGATGTCGACTTGCTCCTTCACCTGGAGCGCAAGCGCGAGGGCCGACATCCGTGCTGTTGCCCGCGGCCCATCGGCAATGTTTATGGCCTGGATTCCGTTGCTCGCGAGCAATCGGGCTCCTTCGATGCTCTTGCTTGCGTCGAGTCCGCGAGGTGCGTCCAGTTCGACCGAGATCGCGAACTCCTCGGCCACCCGGCTCCCCCAGCGACTTCGCTGCTCTACGGGAGTTGCTTGATAGGAGGTCTGGTGCGCTTTCTTGGGGACCCGCGCGCGTACTTTCGTCTGGGTTGGGACCGCCGATGCGAGGAAGGATCGCATCTGGGCCAGCATCTCAGGCGTGGTTCCGCAGCAGCCACCCACGATGCGGGCACCGGCCTGGAACAGCCGCCTCGTATACTCACCCATGTACTCGGGACTGGCGAGGTAGAGACTTCTTCCCTCGACGATCTCGGCCTGCCCTGCGTTGGGCATGGCCATCAAGGGCTTGCCGGTGGCCGCCTGGAGTCGCTCCACGACGTCGAGCATCGCTTGCGGGCCAATGACACAGTTGGTGCCGAGCAGATCAATGTCCCAGTTGCTTACCGTAGACGCGACCTCTTCGGGCGTGGCCCCGACGTAGTAGTGACGCTGCGGCTTAAACGCGAAGCTGGCGGCGAGCGGGATGTCCGGGGAGATACTGCGTACTGCTTCAACGGCCTCTTCGAGCATCGAGAGTTGCCGGAAGGTCTCCAGCACGATCAGATCGACGCCCTCCTCCAACATGATTGCCGCCTCTTCACGATAGGTATCGCGCGCGCTGGCACCAGAGACAGGCCCCGATGGGCGCAGGAGGAAGGGTAGAGGCCCCATGGAGCCGGCTACATAACACCGGTCGTTGGCTGCAGCACGAGCCAGTCGGACGCCGGTGGCGACGATGTCGGTGAGCTGTTCTTCGAGGCCGTACTTCTGAAGGCGCATTCGGTGGGCGCCATAGGTGTTGGTGGTGAGAATGTCGGCGCCAGCCTCCGCATAGTCCGCGTGTATGCCAGCGATGAGTTCCGGGTCGCTAATATTGAGCGCGTCGTAGCAGCGGTTGATGTAGATCCCGCGGCGATAGATCTCGGTGCCCATTGCTCCGTCCGAGAGCAGGGCACGCTCGTTGATCACGTCGAGGAGCTTGTTCATCGCTGCTGGCCTCTCACGCGCCTTGCCACTCGGGACGTTCGCGGGTGCTCACGGACTTGAGTCCTGTCAGCGCATCGTCCGTGGTGAAAATACTATTCAGTCCGCTCAATTCGAGCTCGAGCGCTGCGGGTAGTTCCAGACCTGCACCATCATTGATGAGCTCGGCAGCTGCTGCCAGGGCGAGGGGGGCTTTGCGCCGTATGGCCCGCAGGTCTCCTTCGAGCAGTCCGCGCGCTGCCTCGGACAGGCCTGAAGGGATCTGCCCTCCGAGCAAGGTCTTTATGCCGGCGGTGGAGTAGGCCTCCGCGATAGCGTCCAGGGCTCGTTCGTATCGCTTGTAGCGGTCGGGGATGCCCTTTTCCAGCCAGCTCGCGATGCAGCCATCGAGCTGTTGGATAGGTACGGAATCCAGGGCAAGGCCAGCACGTACGGCTGCAGAGGCGGAGAGTGGTTTCCCGGTAAAGATCATGCGCCTGGCCAGAGCCTCTCCTACGATGCGAGGCAGTCGCTGTGTGCCTCCCAGGCCTGGGTAGATTCCAATGCCCGTTTCGGGCAATGCAAAACTTGCTTTGTTCGAGCAGATGATGCCGTGACAGGCCAGCGCCAGTTCCGTTCCGCCGCCGAGAGCCATGCCATGGACTCTCGCGACTACGGGGACGGGAGCAGTCTCGATAACCCGGAGTAACTCCTGGCCGGAGCGGGTGAAGGAGACAATCCGCTCGATGTCGTTGGCCTCGATGTTGCGCACGAAGAAGCTGATGTCCGCGCCCGCGACGAAGGCCTTTCCGGCGCCGGCGAGAATGATTCCCCGCAGACCTGGGAGGCCGAGGGCCTGGTCGAAGCGCTCGCGGAGTTGGACGATGACCTCTTCGTCGAGGGCATTGAGTACCTCGGGACGATTGATTCGGATGGTAGCGATCCCATTGTCGACTTCGAGGTCCACACGCTGGAAGGTGAAGGGTACGCCGCGAGTGAGCTGAGCAGCGATGCATAGGGGCATCGACAGGTCGGTGTATCGGTTCAAGAAGTCCTCGACCATAGCGGCGGCCTGTTCCAGTCCGGTCTTGTTCAATAACTCGAAGGGGCCCCTGGCCCAGCGCAGCCCGATGCGAGCTCCCCGGTCGACGTCTTCGAGAGAGCAGACCTCTTCGTCGACGAGGTGGCCACCGACGGTGAATACCGTCGCAAGGAGGCGCTCCTCGATCTGAGGTGCTGGCGAGGTGGAAGGGCTGCCATCAAGAGGCCAGAGTTCGCCGCCCTCTACCTGTCGCGCCAGGAGTGGAGTGGGCTCATAAAAGTGCCCGAGTTCGCGACCCAGAGTAGAGGCTGCGTGTAGCGCGACCGGTATGCCGGTGACGTTCATCAACTCGAAGGGACCCATACCTATGCCGAAGCAGTCTCTTGCCACCCGCTCTACGGTGGGGATGTCAGCGACTCCCTCTTCAACCAGTCTCACCGCCTCGTTCAGCCAGGGTACAAAGAAACGATTCACTGCGAAGCCCGGTCGGTCGGCGACCACGAGAGCGGTCTTGCCGTGCCCCTCGGCGAAGCGTTCCATCGCAGCGCTCACCTCGGGCAGCGTCTCCGTGCCAGGGATCACTTCGATCAGGCGGTTCTTTGCGGGGTGATAGAAGTAGTGAAGTCCTACGACTAATTGCGGTCTGTTGGTGACATCGGCTAACTGCTGTACGAAGAAGGACGAGGTGTTGGTCGCGAGTACACAGCGGTCGTGGCAGTGGAGGTCCAGCTCGGCGAACAGTTGCTTCTTGATGTCGAGATTCTCGAAGATGGCCTCGATGACGAGGTCGGCCTTGTTGAGGTCCTCGACTCTGCCTACCGCTGTGATTCGTGAGAGCGTCGCTTCGCTCTGTTCTTGAGAGAGGATACGCCGCTCGACTGCCTGTGCGAGAGAGGCCTCGATGCGAGCTCTCCCGGCAAGTGCGCGCTCCAGGCCCACGTCGGCGAGCAGAACAACGTAGCCTTCCTGGGCGATCTTCTGCGCGATGCCAGCACCCATGTTGCCAGCGCCGACGACGGCGACGGTTCGAGGGTCATACATGGTGTTCTCGATCAGCAGCCGGGAGGACCGTTGAGCACAAAGTCCTCGGGGTCCGCCAGGCCAGTACAGTCTGGGATGAAGCCCTCGTCGATGCAGCCATCGCAGTTGTTGTCGACGGTATCGCACTGGTCGTAGATGGTGATCACACCGACATCCTGGATCTTGTATTGGAATTCGACGCCCGGATTGGTGATGGGTGCGAAGAGGTCGCCGGGCTCATCGTTGCAGTCCGCAGCTTGTCCATCATCGGGCAGGCTTTCCCCGGCACAGGTGGGGTCGCCCGGCGCGCCAACGGCGCAGGTGTCCCAGCCATCCCCATCCGCATCCTGACATTCGTCGGTGCAGCTATCGCAGTCGTTGTCGAGGCCATCGCCGCTGT
>CAZEIY010000114.1:0-10672 GCA_964512375.1 uncultured Rickettsiales bacterium
AGGGGCACGGACCTGCGCATTTTCCCCTGGGGAGATCGCTTCGACGCCACCTTCTGTGTCATGGCAGAGAGCAGCGCTGAGCCGCCCAACCTGCCTGCTATTGGCAGCGTGCCAACAGACCGCTCGCCCTACGGCATTCGGGACCTAGCGGGGGGCGTTCGTGATTGGGTGGCATGGGACGATGAGAGCCTCGCCAGCAAGGGAGAGACTCCGATCCGAGGGGGCTCGTACGGAACGGTCGAGGTCTACTCTCGTTGCTGCTCACGCAGCGAGGTCCCCGAGAGCTACGTCGGATCACATGTGGGATTCCGGCTCGTGCAGGAACTCAAATGGGGCTAATCACCAGCTCACGGTGACAATAAAGAGGTGCACCTCACGCCCACCAGAGGACTGCGCAGTAAGCACCGTGGTGCCCCCCTTACCCAGGCTACTGGTGATCTTGTGGTCCTTACCTCCTGGATCGGTGACCGAAACCCTGGTCTTGGCCTTGCCGCCTCCGAACGACTCAAGGCTTATGTTGAGCTTGCGTCCCGCGACCGAGCCTGAGGCAGCAGCCCCCTTGCCCAGCTGCAGCGTAAACTTCATCGCGTCGAGAAACTTCCAGCCACCGTAGCCCGGCACTCGCGCCAGCACACCACGATGCTTATTCGCTCGCTGGTCACTACCAGAAGCACCCTTCGTGCCACGAACCACATCGACGACAACCGAAACCGAGTCTGCTGCATGTGCACTACGGACAATGCTGCCATCGCCGCCTGGTGACACGACCACCCCAACAAGGGCCAGCAATGCGGCCAGCAAGAGAGGTGCAAGAACCCCGGGCTTAATCCTTCTCAGCAACATCCTATCCCTCCGTCTCACCGTCGGACTCGACAAACCAGATGATAGCCGGCTCGTCAGCATTCTCCTGCATCACCATAACCAAAGGCCCATCACTCTCGATGGACTCAATATCGATCGTATGGTCCATGAGCACCGGCAGCTCTGCAACTTGAACGGCCCGATCCTCTCTCAGGCCAGGCAGTACAAAGAGCGCCATAGCCAGCACGGCGGCAGCCGCTCCCAGCGATGGTCCAAGCAACCAGGTCAGCCAGGGTCGGGCTGGCGCAGACATTCGCTGCCTCCTGCCGATGACAACATTATTCGCAGAGGCCCTGGCGAGAGTCGCTACCTCACCGGTGGGGGGCCCCTCAGGCAGGCGCTTTTGAATCGTGTCCCAGTAACCACTGAAGTCCTCTTCAGCGACAACGGAATCAAGATCCAACTGGATATTCCCGGACAGTCGAACCAGGCCCTCAAGAATCTGCTGCGCCGCAGGATCATCACGCAGCATGTTCTCAGCCAGTTCGGACTCGCGACCAATCGTCTCACCATCGTAATATCGTTGGATGAGTTGTTCTTGCTCTGTTGGGTTCATCTTGTCTCCCATCACCTCAAATCCTCCAGCAATACCTGGAGCCTCTTCCGGGCGTAGAAGAGACGTGACATCACGGTTCCCTCCGCAATGCCGGCAGTCTCGGCGATTTCTTTGTAGCTGAGGCCCTGCACCTCGCGCAGGACAATGACCTGTTTTTGATCGTCGGGCAGGCTGGCAATAGCCTCTCCGATTCGGCCGGCGAGTTCCTTGCGGTGCAGGCTCTGCCGCGGACCTGGCAGGGGGCGGGGTCCGGTGTGGTGTGCGTCGTCAACGCTGAGGCGGCCCTCGTCCAACTGCGTCTCTCTTGACCGATATGCCTTGCGCTTCTGGTCGATTCCCAAGTTGACGGTGATCCGATAGATCCAGGTGTAGAAAGAGGAGTCTCGGCGAAAATTCGGCAGATTCCGATAGGCCTTGATGAAGGCCTCCTGAGTGACCTCACGCGCATCCTCACGGTTCCTCATGAGGCCATAGGCGACCCGAAAGATCCGTCCCTGGTAGCGCTCTACCAACGTCTTGTAGGCCTGCTTCTGCCCCTCGATGACGAGCTCGACGAGCTCATGATCGGGAAGCTGGCCCAGGCCGTCGTGGATGCCTATCTGCGCGGCGTCTCCCATGAGACCTCCCGTATCGTCCGGTTCCCAGTTCATGACCAATCCGGGATTTCATCCCAGAGCAGCGCCGCTGTCATAGAAGACAACTGCGTTGATTCTGTGGAAGTAGACGAGGGGTTGTCTTGGAACATTCAAATAAATATCAGAAAAATCAAGACCGGCTCTCGACGAGGGGTAGCTTCACTACCATCTCAAGGTCAGAAGTGCCGTCGTCGCCGTACATCTCGAGTCGTCCGCGGAGCTTACGAACCACCTCCCAGGCGGCCATCAGTGCGACCTCCTCGACCTCCCGGTCCTGGCAATAGAAGTCATCGACCAGCGCCTTGAAGCGTGGACTGAGTTCACCCGGGGGGGTGCCACGTCGAAGTCGGACCACCGCCATCGCAACTTGTTCGCCAGCAGGTGCCCAGACCGAGCGCGGAGCCTGCTCGACGCCGACGGACACGACGAGCGGCTGAGAGTCCGCACCGGCTCCTACTCGAGAGAGGTTGCAGAGAGCGCGCAGCAGGTTCTGCCGACCAGCGAGGACGATCACCTCTCTATCTCCACTAATAATCTCACCGATGTCTTCTCCTGCAGTATTCAGCAGCCAAATCCGCAGCCGTTCGCACATGCCTGCCAGATCCACGACCTCACTGCCTCGGCTCAGATTCCTGGTGCCCAGTCTCTGCAGCATGGCCACCACAGCCCCCGCCTTTTGGGCCTGGTCGGCCATAGACTGGACCACAGGAAGAGCACGGTCCCCCTCTGTCTGGTCGGCAACGAGCAGAAGATTGGTCAGGTGGTTGTTCAACTCATGCGAGAGAGAACCCAGCAGGTAACCCAACGACGAAGACCGCTCCAGATGTTCCAGCTCGTCCCCGAGCAGCGATTCATCCATATCAGTGCGCCTCCTCCCAGTTATTGCCATCACCTGAGTCCACCCTCAAGTCCACCTTCAGAGCGACAGCATTCTCCATCTCGAAGACCACCTGCTCTCGCACTGTCTCAAGTCGATCTTCAGGCACCTCCAGCACCAACTCGTCGTGCACCTGCAAGAGCATACGAGTACCGCCAAGAGAACCAGAGCGAAGCAGTTCATCTACTCGAAGCATAGCGACCTTGATGACATCTGCCGCGCTGCCCTGAACCGGCGTGTTCACCGCGGTTCGGCGAGCAGCCTGGCGCTGGTTGTAGTTGGAAGATCCCAACCCGGTAATGGGACGACGACGGCCGAGCAGGGTGGTAACGAAACCATGCTCCCGAGCGAGGTCAACAGTGCTCTCCATATAGCTGTCAATCTCCGGATACTGAGCCTTGTAGCGCTCAATGTAGGCAGCGGCCTCTTTTCGCGAAATATGCAGCCCCTTCGCCAGCCCATACTCGGTCTGTCCGTAGACGAGACCGAAGTTAATGGCCTTGGCCGCCCGACGCTGCTCATCACTGACCTCATCTTCGCTGACCTCAAAGACCTCGGCAGCAGTCGCCCTGTGCACATCACTGCCTGCAGCAAAAGCTCTCGCAAAGCCCCCTTCCCCACCACAGAGATGCGCCAGCAAGCGCAGCTCCACCTGCGAATAGTCGACACTCAACAAGCGGTAGCCTGATTCAGCGACAAAGGCTTCCCGCACACGGCGACCCTCGGCCGTACGGATAGGAATATTCTGCAGGTTTGGATTGTTGGAGGAGAGGCGTCCTGTGGCGGCGACACTCTGATTGAAGGTGGTGTGAATGCGCCCGGTCTCGGGATGCACCAGAGGAGGCAGCGCGTCGACATAGGTCGACTTGAGCTTGGCCAGCATACGAAAACGCAAGATTGCTTGAGGCAGCGGGTGCGACGAGGCCAACTCCTCGAGTACAGAAGCATCCGTCGATGGACCCGTCTTGGTCTTTCGCACCACGGGAAGACCCAGTTCCTCGAACAGAATCTCTGCCAACTGCTTGGGCGAAGCCGTGTTGAATTCGCGGCCAGCGTGCTCCCAACACAGGGCCTCAGCTACCTCGATGTCTGTAGCGAGCTCCGCGCTGTATTCGTGAAGCAGGTCGACGTCGAGCAGAATTCCCTGCTGCTCCATCTGACCGAGCACGGTGATCAGGGGCACCTCGACGTCGCGGTAGAGCGGAAGAAGTTCAGCCTCATCGAGCGCCGTGATCATCGGTGGATGAAGTCGATGGACGACATGGGCGTCCTCTGCCGCATAGTGGGTTGCCACATCGAGTGCTACGGGCGCGAAGGCGCCATCCGTGTCTTTAGTGGCATCCTCGTAGGGAACCATCTTGTGCTGCAACCAGGTCAACGCCAGACCATCGAGCTTGTGAGAACGACGACCTGGGTTGAGCAGGTACGAAGCAAGCAGCGTATCGCCACCGACGTTTCGGAGCGGCATCCCCGCTCGAGCCAGCACCACCGCGTCGTACTTCAGGTTCTGACCAACGAAGACCTTGCTGGGATTGCCCAACACCGACTTCAAATAGAGCTTGACCCTATCTGCTGGCAGCTGACGCTCGGCACCATCACCCGTGTGAGCAATGGGCACGTACCACGCCTGCTCCTCGTCGACACAAAACGAGAGCCCGACCAGTTCGGCCTTCATCGGATTCAGAGAGGTCGTCTCCGTATCAATGGAGATCGTCTCAGCTTCACTTAGCAGGCGGATCAACTCTCGAAGTTGCTCGTCTTCGGTCACACAGACGTACTGGTCCGAAGAGAGGGACTTCATCTCACCCCCCAGTTCGGTGAGGAAGCGATGAAACTCCAGCTCCTGAAAGAGCTCCCTGACCGCGTCTCGGTCCTGGGGCGGGAAACAGTACGATGATGCCTCAAGGGTGATGTCGAGCTCCATGTCGCAATCAATCGTTGCGAGGGTGTAGCTCAACTTCGCACTGTCCCAGGCTCCCTCCGCGAGAAGCGGCTTTCGACTCCTCCCCTTCACCTCCTCGGCGTGCGCAAAGACCTCCTCGATCGGCCCCCATGTCTGAATGAGATCCGCGGCACCTTTCTTGCCGATACCAGCGACTCCCGGGATGTTGTCCGAGCTGTCGCCCATCAGGGCAAGGATGTCGATGATCCGGTCGGGTGGCACGCCCCACTTCTCGACCACCTGGTCAGGACCAATGCGAACGTCTTTCATCGTGTCGAGGATGGTGACCCGATCGCTATCGACCAGCTGCATCATGTCCTTGTCACCAGTGACGATGGTGACATCACACTCTTGCTTCCAGCGAGTCGCGAGAGTTCCGATCACATCATCTGCCTCGAAGCCGGGCACAACAACGTGAGCAACCCCCAGCGCTTCCGCAACCCTCGGAAATACCGGCATCTGACGACGCAATTCATCGGGCATGTCCGGACGCGTGCCTTTGTAGTCTGGGTAGATCTCGTTACGAAAGGTGCCGCCGGGTGGGTCCCAGCACATCACCAGGTAGTCCGGCTGATAGTCCTTGACCAATTTGAACAACATTGCGCAGTAGCCATACAACGCACCGGTGGCTTCACCACGCGAGTTGGTCAGGTTGCGGATAGCGTAGTGAGCGCGAAAGGCGATGTTGGGACCATCCACCAGGTACACAGTGGGTCGACCGCTGCGGCGCTCTGCCGCGACAGGCGGCGGAGGTGGTGCAGGTGACGGCTTCACTCTTGAAGGTGTTTCGGGAGGAGGACTGACTGCCGCGAGCAGCGACAACTGACGGGGTGCTTCGTCGGCCAATACTTCAATCCTCCAGCTACCAGAGTCGACTCTCAGAATGCGCAGCGATGGTAGCAGGGATGACGCGCGGAAGATTCCCTTCACTGCTGACTCGCTTCGCGCGGCCTACCCTGGTATTTTTCTGACCTATGAACGGGCACCAGCGCCCGGGTTCGGCTGCCACAGGCCACCCGGAAACCACCATCGCTGCGATCGAAATCCTCGAGGCAGGCGGCAACGCCATGGACGCAGCGCTTGCTGCAGCCCTTACCTCAGTGGTCTGCGAGCCCCTACTCATGGGCTTCGGCGGGGGTGGTGTATTCACCGTCCGCGAGGGCGACACGGGCCGAGTACAGGTGCTCGATTGTTTCTCTGTCTTCCCGGGCCTTGAGCATGGGCTCGAAGAAAGGGAGTTCTCAGCAATCTCTGTGGACTACGGCCCCACTACCCAGTGTTTTCATGCAGGCGCAGGTTCTGTCGCCGTACCCAGCGTTGCAAACGGCCTCGCGGCGTTCCATGAGCGCTGGTGCACTCTCCCCCGGGAGCGCCTCGCGCGCTATGCCATCCATCGTGCACGCGAAGGCTGGATGACCACCGCAGCCACCGAGATCGTCTCCACCATGCTCGCCCCAATCCTCTGCCTGGGCGAGGGGTCCGCTTCGGTCTATTCACCTGGGGGCAGTCCCCTTCGAGAAGGCGTCCTGGTGCGATCCGAGAAGGTCGCTTCCGCGCTCGAGGACTTCGCGCGCGACGGGGCCGCACCTTTTGTGCGTGGCCGGCACGGTCAGTCACTGATCGAAGCCTTCGGGCCTCCACACGGCTCCCTCGGCCTCGACGACCTAGTCAACTACAGCGTGCGCTTCGTTGATCCGCTGGTCGTTGAATACCGGGGAGCAACCCTCTACCTGCCCCCTCCCCCCTGCGCAGGAGGGGCACTTCTCGCCTTTGGCCTGCTGCTGCTCGAGCGTCTTGGCACGAACCCCGCCGACCCCCACTGGATGTCCCGCTGTCTGGCTGCAGTCATGTCGGCGACAGAACGAGTCCGCAAAGGCGGCTTTGACCAGGACCTTTTTGAGCCCGGCGTCATTGAAGCACTGCTCGCCCCACGCACCCTCGACCGCTACGCGGACGAAGTACAACGTGAGCTGCGCCGTGACCTCGGGCCTCTCCCCCCAGATGGACCAGCGCGGGGATCGGTCCCTGGGAACACCACCCACATCTCAACCATCGACAGACACGGAAATGCGGTGTCGTTCACCTCGTCAAATGGTGAGACCTGTGGCCAACTGTGGCCTAGCACGGGCTTCACGGTGAACAACTTCCTGGGTGAGGACGACATTCACCCCCTGGGCTTCCATCGCGGTCCCGCTGGCTCGCCGCTCCGTACCATGATGACCCCTTCATTGATGGTCGGAAGCAGTGGCGGCGTCGTCGCACTGGGCACGGGCGGATCAAACCGAATTCGCACTGCGATGCTACAGGTACTGGCCTACCTCATTGACGGAGGCATGAACCTCGAAGATGCCATCCTTCAACCCCGTATCCATGTCGAAGGCGAGACCGTGCAGGCCGAAGACACCGGACAGGGCGAGGAGTACCTCCGGGCCGTGTGTGGCTCCAATCGTGAACTAGCTCGCTTCACTGGCCGGCATCTGTACTTCGGTGGAGTGCACTCGGTGGGACTGCGCGCAGATGGCAGTGTTGAAGCCGTTGGCGATCCCCGGCGCGTCGGGGTCGGTCAGGTTGCCGAGCCGAACTCCTGATCAAACTGCCCTCGCCAGTGTTCCAAGTGTACGCTACGTTCCCCAACCGCAAGGCTGATCTCCCGTCCCCACACACGCGAGGAATATCAAGAAGATGACCGAAGCAATCGAACGACGCTTCCAGGACGTCGCACCGGCCGTGGACTTCTGCTCCATGCGCCTGGTGACTACCCGTTCTGAACAACTCTGGGTCCGACAGGGTGTCCTCCAACCGATGCGGTCCGTGCGTGACCAGGGCGCGATGATCACCGTCATCGATGGCGGCGGTTACGGCTACGGGGCGACGAGTGACCTCAGCGAGAGTGGTCTGCGCGCAGCGGCCGAGCGCGCTCGGGCCTGGGCAAATCGCTCTAGCGGACACAGTGTGGTGGACTTCAGCAAGATTGAGATGCCCCATCCGTCAGAGAGCTACTCCAGCACGGTGGTAGAAGACTGGGACAGCATGCCCCTGTCCCAGAAGATCGACCTGCTGAAGAAGAGCTGCGACACCGTGTCCGGAGACGAACGAATCGTCGACTGGGAGGCCTCGCTGTGGTTCACCGAAGAAGAGACCGTGTTCGTCGCAGCTGATGGCAGCCGTGCCAGTCAGAAGCTGAGCATGATCGTCCCCGATCTCGGGGTAGTCGCCAACCAGGGTAGCGAGACCCTACATCGCACCCTCGGAGGTCGAGGTTTCTGCCGCCAGGGCGGACTCGAAATACTCGACGAGATCGATTTCCATCACAAGGGACCAACCCTGGTCGACGAAGCGCTTGAACTACTCGCGGCGCCCGACTGTCCCGAAGGGGCCATGGATCTCCTCCTCGCACCGGACCAGATGCTCCTACAGATCCATGAGAGCATCGGACATCCGCTGGAGTTGGACCGCATCCTGGGCGACGAGCGCAACTACGCAGGCACGAGCTTCGTCACGCTCGATATGTTCGGCAACTACCGCTATGGATCAGACCTCTTGAACATCACCTTCGACCCAGAACGCAGCGAGCAGTTCGCCAGCTACAAGTTCGACGATGATGGTCAACCGGCTCGGCGCGAGTTCATCATTCGCGAGGGGATTCTTGAGAGACCCCTCGGAGGCGTCACCTCACAAGCTCGGGCAGCGATGGCTGGAGTCTCAAACTCCCGCGCCGATGGCTGGAACAGGCCGCCCATAGATCGCATGGCGAACCTGAACCTGGAGCCCGGCGAGTCGAGCTTTGACGAGTTGGTCTCGTCCGTCGAGCGCGGCGTCTTCATGCGCTCTAACTGCTCGTGGTCTATCGACGACTCTCGCAACAAATTCCAGTTCGGCTGTGAGTGGGGTCAACTCATCGAGAACGGAGAGTTGACCACTGTCGTCAAGAAGCCTAACTACCGCGGCGTCTCTGCGACGTTCTGGCGCAGCCTGTCGGGAGTCGGCAACGAGGATACCTTCGAGGTAATGGGCACCCCCTACTGCGGAAAGGGTGAGCCCAACCAGGTTATCCGTGTCGGCCATGCATCCCCCACCTGCCTGTTTGGCAACGTCGACGTATTCGGCGGAGCCTGAGAGATCGCAATGCACAGCCACCTCTATGACCTCTGCGACCACCTCACTGCGCAACTACGTGGTGACGAAATCCTGAACTGCTCCCTCGATGGAGAGACCTCCGAGTTTGTTCGCCTGAATCACGCCGCTGTGCGTCAGGCAGGCAGCGTCAAGCAGGCCTACCTCGAGTTGACTCTCATCGATGGTCAGCGGCAGGCCGGCGGCAGGCTCACCCTCACGGGTAACCCGGAGCATGACCGATTGATCTCATCGGCGCTGCTCAGCGAACTACGAGATCGCATCCCCCACCTCAGTGATGACCCGCACCTCCTCTACTCCACACAAGTGCACTCCAGCGAGCACCACGGCGAGGACCAAAGCCCCAACGCGGAGGAAGTCATTGAGACCGTAATACGCGAGGCAAGAGGCACCGACTTTGTTGGTCTGTTCGCGGGAGGCGCCATCCACTCCGCTTTTGCTAACTCCCTCGGCCAACGGAACGGCTTCTCCAGCCACAGCTTTCATCTGGACTGGAGTCTCTATCACCGCGCTGACAAGGCGGTGAAGTGCGGCTACGCAGGCACCACCTGGAGCGACGAACAGTTCATCAGCAAGATGACCAGCGCCCGTCGCGAGCTCGGCGTGCTGGAGCGGAACCCACGCACCATCGACCCCGGCCGCTACCGCGTCTACCTGGCACCGACGGCCGTCGCTGAAGTGGTCTCAATACTTGGCTGGGGAGGTTTCGGCCTCAAGAGCCACCGCACCCAGCGTAGCCCGCTGATCCGCGCGGTTAAGGGCGAAGAGCAACTGGCTTCCTGCTTCAACCTCACGGAGAACGTCGGGACCGGCCTCTCACCACGTTTCGGCAAGTCCGGTTTCATCAAGCCTGACCGGGTGGAACTGTTCGAAGAGGGAAGCTACTCGAGCGCCCTCGTCTCACCCCGATCTGCCCGCGAATACAGCGTCGAGACCAACGGGGCAGACGACAGCGAGATGCCTGTCTCCCTGGACATGGCAGCAGGATTGACTCCCCGTGAGCAGGTCCTCACGGAACTGGGAACCGGTCTATTCGTCAACAACCTCCATTACCTCAATTACTCGGACAGGCCCTCTTGTCGCCTCACCGGCATGACCCGCTTCGCCACCTTCTGGGTTGAGAATGGTCAGATAGTCGCTCCCGTAAATGTGATGCGATTCGACGAGACCATCTATCGCATGTTCGGAGAGCAATTGGTGGGCCTGACCAAAGAGCGTGAGTTACTGCTAGACCCCGGCACCTACGAGCGGCGCTCAACTCAGAGCACCATGGTCCCTGGTGCAATCATCGAAGACTTCACCTTCACGCTGTAGCGTTGACCCCGCGACGTTGAAGCTGATCTCGAAGGTCACGTGCCAGGCCGCGAGCCAGGCGCGCCGCACCCACTCGAGTAGCCTCACCGCGACGGTGAGCCCGCACAGCCCACTCGGCATCCGCTGCCAGAAGAGCAGCGGTAAGCAAGAGTCGATCGCCCTCGCGCTGAGCCCGCGCCCGCAGCACCTTTCCCGCGTCGTCACTGAACAACACCTGCAGCTGCATCTCGGCCTCTATCTCGAGGCGTGAGTTGCGATGCTCCAGGGCCAGGAGAAGTGGCTTCAGCTCCTCATCTGCTGTGGAGCAAACCACCATCCACCCCCCCTAATTGGTGTGTTCATCAAATCACCAC
>CAZEIY010000115.1:0-6755 GCA_964512375.1 uncultured Rickettsiales bacterium
GTCTTGCGCGTCCAGGTAGACCTTGGCTTCGGCGGCCTGGGCATCGAGAGCATCTGCCTGACTCTAGGCTGCAGCTTCCTGCGCTTCGAATCTCGAGCCCGGTGTGATGCCAAAGTGGTCCCAGGAGTGTCGCCGGGCAGCGGCGTTGCGGCGCAATTCGGCGGCCTTGGCGCGCGCTTCAGCCGGGAAGCCCGCTGCTGCTTTTGTCTCGATGCGGCGTTGAATCTGGTCGGCCTCAGCAAGGGACGCCTGCTCGCGGGCCAGGAAGTCCTCGGAAAGATCCTGACCGTGGCGCTCGGCGAACATGCGATGAACGCCCCAGCCCGAACGAAGCTCAGAGACCCGCGCCTCGTCCTGACCCATGAGCGCTCGCTTGACGAAGCGGTTGCCGTGGCTGCGATGGATGCTCTTGATGTCGTAGTTCGCCTCAGAGAAGGCGCGCTGCACCTCGGGCTCGGCGCGGCCGACGGCGCTCATGACCTGCGGTGGTGGGGTCGGGATGTGATTGGTGTAGCCGCTACGGGCGGCAGCATCCTGCGAAGCTAAGAAACCAGCGGTACGGCGAGTGCGCTTGCGGCGCAACTCTTCCTCTTCTTCGCGGTTGATCTTCGCTTTTTGTTTAGCCACTTCATCCCCGGGGGCACCTGTTCAACGATGCAAACCGCGAAGGCGCATTCTAGTGCGAGCGGGACTCAAGATCGAGCAGAGACTCAATGTGAACACGTCTCTATTAAGGAGAGCTTAATCAGAAGAGGTGCACGCTCCCTTTCACGGGCGGGCGCGAAGCTCCTCAATTTCGGCGAGCATGCGCCCTGCTTCGCCG
The DNA here is from genome assembly GCA_964512375.1 of uncultured Rickettsiales bacterium. Lineage (GTDB taxonomy): Bacteria > Myxococcota_A > UBA796 > UBA9615 > UBA9615 > UBA6601. The sequence goes on from CAZEIY010000115.1 coordinate 824, forward strand.
TCGTGAGGGAAGTTCTCGATGGACTTCTCGAGCAGCTTGCGCGCCTCGTCGTAGTTGCCCTCGGTGATGTAGATGCGCGCCAGGCCATTGTACTTGCGGAACTCGATGTTGGGGTTGATGTCGATGGCTCTCGCGAGGTGTTCTTTGGCCTCGTCGGTGCGGCCCTGGCGCAAATAGAGCAGCCCGAGGCCCTCATAAGGGCAGGTGTAGTTGCTGCCATCACGCTGAAGCGCCTGCCGAAAGCCCTGCTCGGCGGCCTCATCATCACCCCGACCCATGCGAATCATCGCGAGCTCGGCCAGCGCATAGGGGTTGTCTGGATGTACAGCCAGCACCCTGGTCAGCAGCTTCTCGGCGTCACCGAGCAGGCTGAGCCCGATCAGAGAGTTCGCCTTGCCGATCATCGCCAGCTGATCGTCGTCCTGCCCACTCAGGATGCGATCGAACCACGAGATTGCCCGCACATGCTGGTTGCGATTCGCTTCGGACCAGCCCATGCCCAGACAGGCCAACTCGTAGACAAAGACCGCGTAGTGGCTCTCGATCGCCGAGCCCCCATCAGGACCGCCTCTGGACGGCACGGGCTCCAGCCCTGCGGCGAGAAGCTCGTGGGCTCGATCATAATTGCGTTCGTTGATGGCCAGGTGGCCGCGAGCCACAGAGGCGCCGGCCGCCAGGGAAGCGTCACCCGAGAGCTCGTCGAGCCGCGAGCCGGCCTCATCGAAGCGGCGAGAGAACAGCAACATGCAGACTCGTACCAGCTGCACGCTGGGCCCTGCTCCGGCTGCAAGGGACGCGTCCAAGTGCGCTAAGGATTCGCTGTAGTCCCCGCTCTCGAAGGCGGCGATGGCCGCCAGGAACTCACTCTCCCCTGCGCTTGTGCGCGATTCGTTGGGAGCAGACTCAGGGGGAGCCGGTGTCGTCGATCTCTCGGGAGCACACCCGAGCAGCAAGCTCAGCAGCGCAAGGCACAGGTAGCGAGAAGCCAACTCAGCTCCAGATCCGCTTAGCGACCCGGCGGTAGTCCTCGAGCGTGCTTTCCCAGCGCAGCATCGTGCCCTCTTCAACCACATGACGACCGCCGACCCACACGTCCTTGACGCTCATGGGCTGGCCCGCAAAGACCACAGCCGCCAGCAAAGCAGCCTCGGCATCCGCGCCGCTGCACACACCAGCGAACGCCGGCTCGGAGATGTCCAGGGCGACCAGGTCCGCGCGCTCTCCCACCGCAATTCCCCCCGCGGGCAGACCAGCTGAGCGCCGTCCAAACGGAGATCCCATCTGCAGGAGATTCGGAGCCACAACTCCGTCTCCGTCCACAAGACAGTTCCGCGCGCCGGTTCGCAGACGCTCGCCGTCCTCGAGACCGGCCAGCTCAGCAAAGGGATCGATCCGGGCCTGGCTGTCGCTACCCACACACAGTGGCACCCCTGCGTCCACCAGATCACCGAGCGCCGGCAGGCCATCACCCAGGTTGCGCTCGGTGGTCGGACAAATGCATACGCTGGCGCCCGCTTCGCCCAGCAGAGCCGCCTCGCCATCTACCAGGTGGGTGGCGTGCACCGCGGTGAAACGATCACTCAAGAGCCCAAAGTCGGCGAGGGCCTGCACAGGATGCTTGCCGTGTTCTTCGAGGCACTGCTCGAGCTCGAGGGGCTGCTCGCTGACATGGGCATGTAGCTGCTTGTTTGCGTCGGCACTCATGGCAGCGAGTTGCCGCAGCCAGTCCTCATCGAGAGCGCGCACCGAGTGCGCGGCCATACCCACCAACACCGGACGACGACCCTCGGGATCTGCGTGGGCTTCTGTAGCCTCAAGAGCCGTTAAGTAGCTCTCGGGATTCGCATCGATAAAGCGTCGCTGACCCGCAGAGGGCGCCGTGCCCGGACCACCACGCTGGTAGGCAACACGCAGCAGGGTAATCCCAATTCCAGCGGTCTCAGCCGCTTCGAGGACCCGCTGTGACAGCTCAGAGCCATCCTCGAACGGATGCCCCCCCAGCTGGTTGTGCAGGTAGTGGAATTCGGCCACATGGGTGTAGCCGGCGCGCAGCATCTCCATGAAGGCAAACCTGCTGACCACCTCGATCTCGTCAGGCAGCAGGTTTTCGGTGATTCGATACATGGCCGAACGCCACGACCAGAAGTCGTCCCCGCTCCGCCCCATAAGGCGACGCTCGGTGCGACCGCGCATCAGACGCTGGAAGGCGTGGGAGTGGGTATTGCAGAAGCCGGGCAACAAGATGCGATTGCGGAGCCTATGTACGCCGCGCATGGGAGAGGTCGAGAAGTCTGTCGGCAAGCTCGATACATCCTGGGTGATAGTCATCACCGAAGGATCGCCATGATTTCCTCGAGACCGACGCTCTATGTCCTCAATGAGCCCGTCTCGGCCCACGTGCACAACGACACCCGGCTCCAATTGGCCATCAATGAGGGTGAGATCTGCTCGAAGAGAGACGGCCACTGAGATCCAATCCAGAAAAGAGAGGGCTTATGCCAAGACTTAGCCAGAAGGATACAAGACCCGCGCCCGCAGGCCCGGCACAACCCCCCGCGGAAAGTCCTCATCGGGGAGCAGTTCAACACCCGCACCAGCAGGAAGGTGCTCTTCGAAGGCTGCAGGAGAACGCGCTGCCGACATCGCGAGCAGCCAGGCTCCGGGTGCCAGACAGGCCTCAATGGCCGTGATCAACCGACCCTGATCACGGCTGGGCCGAAACCCGCGACCTTTGCCTCTTGTCGGCACCGGAGGCGGATCCGCGATGATGCCGTCCCATTGCTCACCCCTCTTGCGCGCTCTCTTCAGGAAGTCAAAGACTTCGCTGCGCACGAAGCTGCGCGAACCAGCCGCGAGCGAATTGAGCGCATAGTTGGCGCGGCCCCGCTCGAGGGCCGAGGGCACCAGGTCGACATTCTCGGCGCTACGAGCACCACCCAGACTCGCCGCGATGCCAAAGCCGCACGTATAGGCGAACAGGTTGAGGATGCGCCGCCCTTCACTGTGCTCGCGTACCCAGCGCCGCATGGGCCGCGCGTCGGCAAAGATTCCCGTGTTGTGGCCGTGACACAGATCGGCGGCAAAGCGAATGCCGTGCTCACGTACCTCGACCCGACCCGGTCGGGCAGGCAGGGGATCGTCAGGAATCGACGAATTCTCCGGACCCCAGATGAGCCGACCCTGCGCACGACGCTCATCGCCGCAGCGAGGCTCCTTCAGATAGAGGCTGAGGCTCGAATCTGGCAGCTCGCGAAACCAGCTCAACAGCGTATTAACACCCGCGTCGTCAGCACCACCGTCTGTAAAGCACTGCACCAGCACGGCGACACCATAGCGATCCACTGTCCAGCCTGGAGCGCCTTCTTCGCGGCCATCGAGCAGACGGTAGACATCACAGTCCGCCGCGGCTTCGTGGAAGCTGCTCCTGGCCTGCCAGGCCCTACAAAGGCTCTGGTGCAACGATCCTCTGGTGCTCAGCGGCTCAGTCCGCGAGCGTCGCCAGGGCGCTCGACGAGGCCTGCTCCATCAACTGGGTCACCCTCTTGGCCATGCGGCTGGGATCTTCGAGGGGAGTGCCCTCACCCAACAGCACCTGGTCGTGCAGCATCTCGATCCAGGCAGTCACCTGCTCGGACTCCGGCGCCTGCTCGTGCAGCTGCTTGAGGTTGAGCACCAGCGGGTGGGTCGGATTGACCTCGAGAATCCGCTTGCTGCGTGGGACGCTCTCGTCCTGCGCGCGCAAGAGCCGCTCGAGATACGCGTGATGACCGCCAGCCGGAACCACCAGGCAGCACGGCGAGTCGGTGAGCCGCGCAGACAGGCGCAGCTCGCTCACCTGATCCTCAAGCACAGCCTTCATGCGCTCGAACAGAGCTACAAAAGACTCCTCGTGCTCCTCTCGGGCCGCCTTCTCGTCGTCGCTCTCGTCAAGGGTCAGATCGGCGTCCTGAGCCGAGACCAGCTTGTGATCGTCGAAGTCACCGAGCGCCTGAATAGCCCACTCGTCGATGGCATCGCACATGTACAGGACCTCGTAGCCCTTGGCCTTGAGGCTCTCGAGATGCGGGCTATCTGCGACCGCGGCCTCGGACTCACCGAGCACGTAGTAGATGTCGCTCTGGCCCTCGGGCATACGCTCGACATACTCGGCCAGCGAGGTCAGTCCCTCGACAGCTGAGCTGCGATAGCGCAGCAGACCACCAAGCTTGCCGCTGTGCTCGGGCGCCATGTGCAGGCCCTCCTTGAGCACCGCGCCAAAGTGGCCCCACGCGGTCAGATACTCCTCGGGCTTGTTCTTGGCGAGATCGTGGAACATGTCGAGCGTCTTCTTGGTGACCTGCTTGCGAATCACCCGGGTGATCGCCGAGTCCTGCAGCAGCTCACGAGAGACATTCAGGGGCAGATCGTCTGAGTCGATGACGCCGCGCATGAAGCGCAGCCAGACAGGCACCAGCTCTTCGCAGTCGTCCATAATGAAGACCCGGTTCACGAACAGGCGGACTCCACGACGATGCTCGCGCATGAACAGGTCGTGCGGAGGCTTGGCCGGCAGGAAGAGCAGGCCGGTAAACAACTGCTTGCCCTCGATCTTGAAGTGACTCCTAGCCAGCGGATTGTTCCAGTCATGGCACAGGTGCTTGTAGAACTCGGCGTACTGATCGTCGTCGAGTTCAGAGCTGGGGCGCTGCCACAGAGCATTGCCCTCGTTGACCTGCTCGAACTTCTCGCCCTCGTCCTCACCCTCGCCATCGCCCTCAGCGCCAGCAGCGGCAGGGAACATGATGGGGTGACTTACATAGTCCGAATAGCGATTGATGAGCGAGCGCAGGCGCCAGGCATCGAGGTACTCGTCCTGGTCCTCGCGTAGGTGCAGGATCAAGGTCGTGCCGCGACCTTCGCGCTCGGCAGGCGCGACGGTGAAGCTCTCGGTCGCATCAGACGTCCAGCTCCACGCCTCATCGGTCTCGCCAGCCGCGCGGCTGATGACCTCGACCCGGTCAGCAACGATAAATGAGCTGTAGAAGCCAACGCCAAACTGGCCAATCAGGCGGGCGTCGGTCTGCTCGGCCTGCTGCAGGAAGGCCAGGGTGCCGGAGTGCGCCACGGTGCCCAGGTTCTCGATGAGCTCATCGCGGGTCATACCGATACCGTTGTCATCGATGGTGACCGTACGGGCCTCATTATCCGAGCTGATATGAATGGCCAACTCTTCGCCTTCGACGAGCAGTGAGTCATCGGTGAGCGCCGCTAGCTTGAGGCGATCGATGGCATCTGAGCTGTTCGAGACGAGCTCGCGCAAGAAGATTTCCTTGTTGCTGTAGAGCGAGTTCACCACCAGGTGCAGCAGCCGCGAGACCTCTGCCTTGAACTTACGCTGCGTCTTCTTCTGTTGAGCCATTTCTAATTCCTCCTTGGGTGGGATGCGCCGGGTCGAAGCGAGTACATATATCGATTCCAGATTTCGTCAAGACCCCTCGTGATCTGTGGCGCTGATACACTCGCGACGATGTCGACTGTGAATGAGCGAGACCTGCGCGAACAACTGGTACGCGCCAGCCACCTTTGTTACCAGCAAGGTCTACTGGTCGCGCTCGACGGAAACCTGAGCGCAAAGCTCTCGGACGAGCTGATCCTGTGCACGCCTGCTGGCTGTCACAAGGGCCTGCTCGAGGCTTCCGATCTCATCGTCGTCGATCTCAGCGGCAAGAAACTGCGCGGCGAAGGCGCGCCAACCTCTGAATTGGCAATGCACCTCGCCTGCTACCGCCTGCGACCGGACATCCTTTCGGTGGTGCACGCCCATCCGCCCACCTGCATCGCCTTTACCGTCGCCGGTGTGTCTATGGCGCGCTGCGTGCTGCCCGAAGTGGTGCTGACGCTCGGCACGGTGCCGACCCTGGACTACGACACCACCGGTACCCAGGCGCTCGCT
>CAZEIY010000115.1:6765-10644 GCA_964512375.1 uncultured Rickettsiales bacterium
CTCGCTGACCGGGTGGGCGAAGCCATCCTCAACCACGACGCGGTGATGATGGATCGGCACGGCGCAGTATGCGTGGGAACGAGCGCCCTCGATGCCTTCTGCAAGCTCGAGACCATGGAACATATGGCCAAGATCATGAAGGCCGCTCGGGATCTTGGTCAGATCCGCGATCTGCCGTCCGACGAGTCGGTGCACCTTCGCTCTATGGGCCTCAAGCGCTACGGTGGCCCCCCTTCAGCCCTGGCCGTGGCAGACGAGCCCGGCGCCGATCTGCCCCAGGCCTGCCTGGGCTGCTCGGGCTGCGCCAACCCCAAGCATCAGGGCCTGGCTCCGCAAGCCGGATTCTCCATGGCTCGCCTGACCAACACAGAAATCATCCCCCAGAGCCACCGCGCCCTTGAGGTCGAGGTGCGCCGTGCTATCTCAGAGGTACTCGGCTGAGCGAGCCGAGAGCAGGAGCCCGCCGTGATTCCCCTGGTCGACCTCACCCGCCAACACGCGCCTCTACTCGACGAGTTCCGCGCGGCCTTCGATGCGGTGCTCACCTCCGGCCGCTACCACCTGGGACCCCAGACCTCAGCGTTCGAGCGTGAATTCGCTAAGCACGAGGGCGCCGAATGGGGCGTTTGCTGCGGCTCGGGTAGCGACGCGCTCTATCTGGCCCTGCGTGCCTTGGATATCGGCGAAGGCGACTGCGTAGTCACTGTCTCCAACTCGTTCCTGGCGACAGCCGAGAGCATCGCCCGCACGGGCGCAGAGGTCCTGTTCGCCGAGCCCGATCCTCGCAGCTACACGCTCGATCCCGACGATCTGGTCGAGGTGATGCGCGGGCCAGGTGGCGATCGGGTCAAGGCAGTCATTCCTGTGCACCTCTATGGCCGCCGCGCAGACATCAAGGGCATCCGCTCGGCTCTACAGCAGACCGGCCACACAGAGGTCGCCGTGGTCGGTGACGCGGCCCAGGCACATGGCTCGCCTGGTGTCGGCGGCGAGACCGACATCACCTGCTACTCCTTCTATCCGTCCAAGAACCTCGGGGCGCTCGGTGATGGGGGCATCGTCCTGTGCCGCGACCCGGTGCTCGCTGAACGAATCAGAAGCCTTCGCAACCACGGCCGCGCCGGCAAGCACGACAGCCGAGAGCTGGGCCTCAATTCGCGCTTCGACGAGATCCAGGCCGCCTGTCTGCGCATCAAGCTGCGCGAACTACACCGCTGGAACGATGAACGGCGAGCGCTGGCTGAGGCCTACCGCGAGCGCCTGTCCGCAAACGAAGAACTGCGGCTTCCCGAGGATGCTGCTGGCCATGTCTATCACCTCTTTGTTGTGCAGATCGAAGGAGGCGCTCCGCGCAGGAATCGCATCGCAGCCCGCTTGAAAGACGCGGGCATCGGCGTAGGGCTGCACTACCCGGTAGCGGTCCATCAAATGAGCCTCTACCCTGCAACACGATCGCTTCCGATAACCGAAGGGCTGGCATCGTGCCTCTTGAGCCTGCCTGTCTTTCCTGGAATGCGTGACGATGAGGTCGATCAGGTCTGCGTGGCCATGAGCGATGCCCTGGCCGCTGAGACGAAGGACTCTTGAGATGACAAGCACGAAGAAGAAGCACGCTGCCGTCCTGTTTTCGGGAGGCTCCGACAGCACCCTGGCAGCAGCTCAGATGCTCGACGAGTTCGATCGCATCACCCTGCTCACCTTTCAGCCCGGCTTCCTGCTGTTCATAAACAACACCCGCGTACACGCTCGTAAGCTCGAGCAGGTGTTCGGCTCAGAACGCGTCACCCACGAAATTATCGACATTCGCGACAGCGTGAAGGCTGTACTTGGCTCAAATCCCATGGCTGATGCCAACGAGTACGGCTTCAACATGACCAGCCTGGTCTGCCTGGGCTGTCGTCTTTCTATGCACGCAGTCGCCATCGCCTGGTGCCTCGAGAATCAGGTTCCCTACCTGGCAGACGGAAGTATTCGTGCTCAGTCCTCCATTCCCGAGCAGATGGAGACGGTCATTCGACGCAACAGGCGCTTCTATTCCGAGGAATATGGCATCCGCCACTTCTCGCCAATCTACGAAGAGAGCGAATCTGATCGACGCCTCGAAGAACTGGGAATCGCCGACAAGAACAAGCTGAAGAAGCAATTTATCCTCTTCGACACCCAGGCAACCTGCCCCTTTGGCGTACCCGCTGATGTCTACGGTCGCCTGTTCTACGGTCGCCTCGTTGGCGGTCAGCGTGAAGATGACAGTGAGCAATACTGCGCCGAGAAGTACCCGCGCATGCGCCACAACATCGGTCAGGTGATGGGGGCGAAGGGGTTCGATGCCGAGGAGCTGGTGGAGAAACTGCGCGAGATCCGCCGCAAAGACGGTGATCTGGGCCCGACTCAGGGCGACTCGGTGGCCTTTGACCGTGCCTTGGGCGAGGATATAGCCGGTATCTGAGCGCAAGGAGAAGCCGTGGACATCCTCGGAATCAGCTTTGGAGTCGACACGTCAGCCTGCCTGCTCCGCGATGGGCACGTGCTGGCTGCTGTGCTCGAAGAACGCTTTTCAAGGATCAAGCACGACTCTTCGTGGCCCGCACAATCCATCGAGTGGTGCCTGGCGCAGGGGAACACGGACCTTCAATCCGTCGACCGCATCGCGTTCTTCTGGAACCCGGCCCAGGAGCTCGACTTTCCCCACCCGGGACGCTCTCGCAGCTACCGCCACCACGGTGACTACCTGCACATGGTGCCCAGCTGGCTTCTTGGAGCCGCCAGTGGTGGCGGTCGCGTCTCCAGCCCATCGATGACGCAGCGGATTGAGATCGAGGGTCGCGCGAAGCCGCTGGAGATTCACTACATCGACCATCATCGCTGCCACGCATCCGTCGCTTACTTCCCGGGGCCCCACTCCGAAGCGGCTGTTCTTACTGCCGACGGCTACGGCGAGCGCAGCGCGACAACCCTGGGACGCTGGAGCAGCGACAGCGACGGCAACACCAGCTTCGAGATCATCGAAGAGCTCGCCTTCCCCAACTCGCTCGGCTCCTTCTACGCGGCGATCACCAGCTGGCTGGGCTTTCGCGCCAACTCAGGAGAGGGGAAGGCCATGGGTCTGGCACCCTATGGCGACGACTCGCTCGTTCCAGCTTTCCGAGAGATCCTGGGCCTGGGCGGTGAGCTTCCCTACGAACTGAACCTCAGCCTGTTCGATTTCTACCTCGATGGGCCTTCGAGGGTGAGTCAGCGCTTCCTGGACCAGTTCGGACCAGCGGCAGCGAGCGGTACGAAGCAGCACACCACGCAGCAAAAGGCCGTTGCCTTTGCGGCCCAGGCTGTGCTCGAAGAGGCCCTGCTCGCTCTGGCCACAAGGCTGCACGAGCGCACTGGCTGCGAGCACCTGGTGATGGCCGGTGGCGTCGCCATGAACTCTGCTGCCAACGGACGCATCGAGCGAGAGAGCCCCTTCGAGTCGGTGTGGGTACAGCCCAGCTCCGGCGATGGTGGTACGGCGGTGGGAGCTGCGCTGTGGACCTGGCACATGATGCTCGGTGGAACGAGCCGCGAGCAATGGAGCAGTGACAGGCACGGCCCGGGCTTTGACGACGACGCCTGCCGGGCCGCGCTGCGCACGTCAGGCTGGCAGTGGAGCGAGCCGGACGACCTGTGCGCTGACATCGCGTCTGAGATCGAAGCGGGCGCGCTGGTGGGCTGGTTTCAGGGACGTGCAGAGCTGGGAGCCAGGGCCCTGGGCGGGCGCTCAATCCTGGCCGATCCGAGGCGCGCCGAACACAAGGACGTGCTCAACAGTCGGGTAAAATTCCGCGAGGGCTTCCGGCCCTTTGCCCCCTCGGTCACCGAAGAGCGAGCTGGGGAGTTCTTCGAGCTGCC
>CAZEIY010000116.1:0-10598 GCA_964512375.1 uncultured Rickettsiales bacterium
GCACCGAGGAGCACCCATCCCTCCAATCATAGCGAATCAGTGAGCCCGACGCTGGGGCAAAATACCGATTCGGATGCGACCTGGTCCTTGTGCTAATGGCTTTTGTCGTATGCCACCGTCGTGGCATACGTAGCAGGCCCGACAATGAAGAGGCACACCCATTTAGTTCCCATCCGGAAATGAGCAATTTTTCGGAGGGTCAAGAAAATCAAGGGGTAAGACGGAGTTGTACTTGAGGTACGGCGCACAACACATCCCGCCGATTGTCGCTGAGATTGCGGAAAAGGGCCTTTTCCAGACGGAAACTATTTAGATTAGGTGAGCATTTGCAACAAAAGACCTGTTTTTCTCAGGAGCTTGCCGCCACTCAAGGAGAGCACCATGGTTGACACCGCTGTCCCTTTTCTCACAGAGAACAACCGGGCAAGAGACAAGTACAAGAAGCCAGAAGCGCTGCTTGAAAACCCCGACGCCATCGTGATCGGATCCGGGATTGGCGGCATGTCGATCGCTTCGCTCCTGGCCCAGAAAAAGAAATGGAAGGTGCTCCTGCTTGAAGGCAACAAGGTGCCGGGCGGTTGCACGCACAACCACGAACTGGAGGGCTTCGAGTGGCCCAGCGGGATCGACTCCATCGGCGACATGGACGCTTCGATCGGCCGCGGAATCAACCGCCCGACGATTGATTACGTCACCGGCGGAGCCTTGGACTGGGCGAAGATGCCTGACGTTCATGAGATCTGCCACTACAACGACGGCAAGGACGAGTATCGCTGGTTTTCATCCTCTGAGAAGAACATAGAGTGGCTCGGTGAGAAGTTTCCGGGTGAGGGCGACAAGGTTCGTCGTTATTACGAGCTCGAAGATAAGATCGAGCGTTCGCTCTGGGCCTGGGTTGTCACGAAGCTGCTGCCCGAGTGGATCCCCCTGTGGATGCGCGAGGGCTTCTACAAGATCTTCGGTGGCAAGTGGCGCAAATATATGTTCCAAAAAACCGCACCCGTCTTTCGCAATCTGCTGGGTATGTCAGACAAGCTGACGTCGCTGTTCTGCTACATGTACGGCAACCACGGGGCCACACCGGAGAACTCGCCCTTCGCCTTCCACGCGGTCAACCTCTTTCACTACAGATACGGGGCTTACTACCCCGTCGGAGGCTCGGGCCAGATTGCCGAGTGCATCATCCCAGTCATCGAGGCCGCCGGCGGCCAGGTGGCGGTCGACTGCAAAGTGCGACAGATCCTGGTGGAAGGCAACACCGCTGTCGGTGTCGATCTCGAAGATGGCCAGACCATCCGCGCGCCCCTGGTAATCAGCGACGCATCGGCCTACACGACCCTGACAGAGCTGCTGCCTACTGAGGTCTCCGAACGCCACGGCTACCCGCAGAAATTCGAAAACCTACGTCCGAGCGTCGCCCACCTCTACCTCATGGTCGGCTACGATGAAGACATCGACCTGCCCAAGCAAATCTACTGGGAGATCCCGAGCTACGACATCGAAACAACTGACGGCCGCTATAAGGAGAAGATGGACTTCTCGGGTATGGGCACCTACGTGTTGTGCCCATCGGCTCGCGACCCCTCCCACGCTCAACGCTACCCCGGCAAGAGCACCGTCGTTATTCTCGCCGAGGCGCCCTACGCCTGGATAGAGAAAGCGCGAATCGACAAGGAGTTCGGTGACAAGCTCAAGGCCGACATTGAGACCCACCTCATGTCTATCATGCACCGCACACTCCCGGTCTTGAAGGACAAAACGCCCAAGATCACGCTTGCGGGCGCACCCGTCGGTTGCAACCCATGGGCATGGGAGGCGTGCTCACTAGGTCTTGAGCCCAGCAGTGACCGATTCACCACGCACACCCATTGGCTGCGCCCGAAGACTCGAGTCAAGAACCTCTATCTCACCGGCCAGGATATCCTATCCATGGGCTTCTCCGGCGCAATGCTGGGTGCCCGCCTGTGCTTCACTGCCATCACGGGCAACTGGTTCCACATGCTGAAAAAGCGGCTGGATTAGGTCGTTCAGCGGCGCACATCCCCTCCCCTGTTCCGCTCCATTTGATGGGATGAGAAGGCCACAGACTCCGCGGCCCGCGAGAAGATACTCGGTGCTTTCTTCAACGTTCCGACGGGGGCGAAGACAATTGGCCGATGGACCGCACACTCATTACCATGTTCATTTCGAATGCGCGTGCGCAACCGGCTTCTTCTTGAAGAGGCGCGTGTGCAAAGTGGCGTGGCACTCCGGTGGAACAGTGGTTTAGGGTGATTTCTGGGCTGTGGATTGAGAGGCGATATCAGGATCAATTCAGCTTGTGTTGTGGGCTGTTTCCGGGGAAATCAGAAGACTGACATTTTTCCGGGGTAAGCCTACGGCTCTTCCAGAGGGCAAAAACCGCCGGGTAAACAGTCAGCTCAAGTAGAAATGAGCTCACGAGGCCACCGACCATCGGGGCCGCGATGCGCTTCATCACGTCTGCGCCGGCACCCGTGCTCCAGAGCAGTGGGGCCAGGCCGAACATCGTGGTCATCACGGTCATGAGCTTGGGGCGAACGCGACCGGCCGCGCCCTCCACGATGACCGAGGTCAAGTCGCTAAAGGACTTCAGTCGCCCTTGTGCTTGCGCTCGTTTCTCGGCAAGCTTCAGGTAGAGCAGCATGAGCACGCCGGTTTCGGCGTCGAGCCCTGCCAGGGCGATGATGCCCACCCAGACCGCGACGCTCATGTTGTAGTCAAGGAGGTAGAGCAGCCAGACCGCACCGATCAGTGAAAATGGAACCGAGAGCAGCACAATGGCGGTCTCGGCCACTGACCTGGTGGTCAGGTACAAGAGCAGGAACACGAGCAGCAGCGTGAGTGGCAGCACCACCTTGAGCCGTGCCTCGGCGCGCTCCAGGTAACGAAACTGCCCTGTCCACTGAATGCGGATGCCCGGCGGAAGCTGCACCTGGTTTGCAACCACTGCTCGGGCGGTGTCGACATAATCGCTGATGGCCTGATCGCCCGGATCCACGAAAACAAAGCCGATGAGCTGTCCATCTTCGCTACGGACCATGGGAGGGCCGACAACGAAACGTACCGTGGCCACCTGGGTCAGGGGTACCGCAACACCCGTGGGGGAATTCACGAGGATGCGATCGAGCTGGCTGGGGTCGTCACGAAATTCGCGGGCGTAGCGGACGTTGACGGAGAAGCGCCGACGCCCCTCCACCGTCTCCGTGACGTTCCGTCCGCCAATAGCTGTTCGAACTGTCTCCTGCACTTGCCCCACCCCGATGCCATATCGGGCCGCTTCGTCTCGCTTGACCTCCACGTCCACGTAAAAGCCCCCAGATGATCGCTCGGCGAACACGCTTCGCGTACCCGGCACGTGGGCCAGAGCACGTTCAATTTCAACCGCAGCACGTTCGATGGTGACCAGGTCATCGCCAAAGACCTGGACTGCGAGCGGGCTTCGAATCCCGGTGGCCAGCATCTCAGTGCGGGTTTGGATCGGCATCCACCAGAGGTTGGGCATCCCAGGGTATTGCAGCTTACCGTCCAGCTCGACGACCAGGTCGTCCCAGGTCAATCCCTCTCGCCACTCCTCTTTGGGCTTGAGCACAATGGTGATCTCAGCCATCCCCAGGGGAGCTGGATCTGTAGCTGTGTCGGCTCTTCCCATCTTCCCGAGCACGCTCACAACCTCGGGGATCTCCATGAGCTGCCGATCCATGGCTTGCACTACGTTTCCTGCCTCGGTGATGGACATCCCTGGTGGCGCCGAAGGCATGTAGAGAATGGCACCCTCATTGAGTGGCGGCATGAACTCGGTCTGCAGACGCAGGGCCGCCGGCACGCTCAGGACCATCGCGATGACCGCTGTCGCCACCACACCCCAACGATGCCGAACCGCGAAGCGTACCACAGGCACATAGAGACGATGGAGGATGCGGCTGATGGGGTGGCCTGTCTCCTTGCGCACCCGTCCCCGTATGAGCAAGGCCGCCAGAGCCGGGGTGAGCGTCACTGCGAGCAACGCGGCGAAACCCATGGAGTAGGTTTTGGTGTAAGCCAGGGGCTTGAAGAGGCGCCCCTCCGTGGCCTGCAAGGTGAAGACAGGAAGAAAGGACACCGTGATCACGAGCAAAGAGAAGAAGATGGAGGGACCGACCTCCTGCATAGCTTCAACCACCACGGAGAGGCGGTCTTCTTTGTCGGCGTGTTCTTCGAGACGCTTGTGGATGTTCTCCACCAGGATGATTGAGGCATCCACCATGGCACCAATGGCCACAGCGATGCCGCCGAGCGACATAATATTGGCCGTGAGCCCCTGGTGCAGCATCGGGATGAAGGCGAGAAGCACCGCGATGGGGATGGTGATGACAGGGACCAACGCGCTGCGCGCGCTGATCAGAAAGAGGAAGATGATGAGGCTCACTACCGCCATCTCCTCAACCAGGGTGTCAGTTAGCGTATCGATGGACGACTCGATGAGCTTAGACCGGTCGTAGGCGACCTCGATGCGTACGCCCTCGGGCAACCCGGCGCGCACCTCGTCGAGGCGATCCTTGACCCGGTCGATGACGGTCAATGCGTTCTCTCCCTGGCGCATCACGACGATACCACCGATTGTCTCTCCTTCACCGTTCCATTCGGCCAGTCCGCGGCGCGTCTCCGAGCCCAGGGATACCTGGGCCACATCGCGCACCAGAATCGGTGTGCCATCATCGGAGACCCGCAAGGGGATCGTCTCGATGTCTGAGACACCGCGCAGGTAGCCACGCCCACGAATCATGTGCTCGTGCCCGGCGATCTCGAGAGTGTGCCCACCGCTGTCCTGGTTGGATTGTGCAATGGCCGCATTTATCTGCTCCAGGGACACGCGGTGGACTCTCATGCGGTTGGGGTCAAGCTGCACCTGGTACTGCTTCTCGAAGCCCCCCACCGCTGCGACCTCGGCAACGCCGGGTACGCTCTGGAGCGCGTAGCGTATGTTCCAGTCCTGAAGCGCCCGAAGCTCCGCAAGATCGTGCGCACCCGTGGCGTCGACGAGCACATACATGAACACCCAGCCCACTCCCGTGGCGTCGGGACCCAAGACGGGTCGTGCGTCATCAGGCAGGTGGGTCTGAACCGTGCTGAGGTACTCAAGTACACGACTTCGTGCCCAGTACAGGTCGGTACCGTCATCGAAGATGACGTTGACGAAAGACAGCCCGAAGAACGACTGACCGCGCACGTAGGAGACGCCCGGTGCGCTCATCAAGGCAGAGGACACCGGGTAGGTGACCTGGGCTTCCACCAAATCCGGGCTCCGCCCGGGCCAGTCGGTGAGCACAATGACCTGGGTGTCCGACAGGTCCGGGATGGCATCGAGTGGTGCCGCGCGAAGGGACAAGAAGCCCCAGAGACCGAGAGCTGCCACAAACAACACGATTAGCAGCGGGTTGCGGGCGCTGCCCTCGATGACTCGACAGATCAGGCCATCGCTATCACTCCTGGACTTCATCGCTGACCTCCCAGTAGTGTGTGGCCGAGCGGATCCGACTCTCTGCCGCGAGCAGGAACGCACCCGAGGTCACCACAATGTCTCCATCCGTGAGGCCCTGTTTGATGATGATCCACTCCCCCGTTCGAGCTCCGATCTGAACCTCCACCGGCTGCAGTCGACCCTCGCCTTTGTCCACGAACACCAGGTGCCGAGGCCCGGTGTGGATGAGCGCGTCGGCGGACACGGCGAGGTGCTCTCCGAGATTCACATCGAAGGTCACGTTGGCGAACATTCCGGGCCGTAGGGCACCGTCGGAGTTGTCCAGCTCAATGCGCACCTTCGCAGTCCGGGTGCTAGCAGAGAGGGTCGGATAGATATACGCCACCTCATCCGTGCGAAACTGCTCCGGCGCATGGGGTAGGGTCACTTGCACACCCTGGCCGATGGCGACGTGGAGCAGGTCCTGCTCGAACACGTCTGCCAGCACCCAGACGCGGCTGGGGTCGGCGATTCGGTAGAGAAGCGCGCCGGCCGAAACATGAGCGCCCTCGTTGACTCGCTTCTCGATCACCACGCCCCCGATGGGACTCTGAATCGAGACGCGCTCTTGTGGCTGTCCCCGACGGAGCACGCCTCGGATCGCCCGGGTCGACATGCCCCATCGCCGCAGCCGCTCCCGTGCGGACTCCGCCAACCGACCACCGGAAGGAGCGTTCAGCAGCTCGCGTTGGGTGGTGACCAGATCGGGACTGTAGAAGCGGAGCAGCTTCGCCTTTCGTTCCACAGGATCACCAGCGCGGGTGACTCGGAGGTCTTCGACCCAGCCGTCCACGCGCGCCGTGACGTCATACACTCGGCTTTCATCCCAGGCCACCTCACCGACAGCCCGAATCGAACGCACCAGGGAACGCGTCGTCACGACTTGGGTCCGAACACCGATCCGCTGTCGTCGGATCGTGTCGACGAGCACGTCGCCTGTTCGCAGGTCTTCCTGGGTGACCGGGACCAGATCCATGTTGCAGATGGGGCAAGCGCTCGACCTCTGCTGACGCACCGACGGATGCATGGAGCAGGTGTAATGCGCCACTTCGGCCACAGTCGGTGGTGCAACTGACTCTACCGTGGTGCTCCAGTCGCTCGATGAACCGCAGGCGAGCATTTTCTGGCCCATGTAGGGGTTTTCGATCTGCTCAGGCGCCTGAAACCACTTGGGGAAGCTCTCGACCATGGGGCAAGAAAAGACCCGCCACCCCTTCTGGAGTCTGGGATCCGCCTGTGCCAGACGAAACAAGTCCTCGGACAGCTTGGCGTAGGTCGTGCGCATGGTCGCAGCTGAGTTCGACTCCGCGACAAAGCTTGCGTTCGTAGATGTTTGGGAAATCGCATCCCTTACGGGTCCGGGGACAAGCGCGCCATGCAGCCCCTCCAGATCACTTTGAATCCTCGTCGCGAGCGTTGGTACCGTATCGGTCCGGTCCTGAGAGAGCGCGACGCGTATCTCCTCCGTGGCTGCAAAGATGTCGCGAAGCACGGACAGTTCGTTCGAGGAGAAGGTGTGCAACGGGATGAGAGTGGTGTGTCGCGAGGCAAGTCCACCGGAGTCGTCATGTGCGTAGTTGTGCTGCGAGGCACTCGATGACATGGTGGGCACAGTATCCAATGAGAACCAGTGCATCAGTGGGCCCCGGAGGACAAGCAAGGTCCCGACGGCCACGCCGGCGAGAAGAAGTCGGGACCACGTTATTCGTTTGCGGGTGCTCATCGCTCACCTCCACTGGCGAACAGGTCAGGGCTCGTGCCCACCGCTCTTGCAAAGGCTGCTCGGCGCTGCCAGGTGTTGGCCAACGCCTCTGCGTAGTCTTGCTCGAAGGTCCGTAGGCGACGCTGAGCTGTCATGATGTCCGAGAAGCTGTTGTGACCGCTTGCATACCCCGCCTCCGCAGCAACGATTTGTCTGCGGGCGGCGGGCAGGATCCGGTCGCGGTAGAGAGCTGCCAAAGCGACGGCATTCTCAAGGAGAACCCAGGTCTGCCGTACCTCGACGCTCACGATGTCCAGCAGCTTTGCGTGAATCGACTGCGCACGGGCGAGCGCGGCGTTTGCTTCGTCCACGCCACCGCGACGTGCGTCGAACTGAATTGGAATGTTGACCGAAAGTCCGACCATGAACTGGTGGTCGAGCTGCGGCCACATGGAGCTATACGCGCCTGATACGGAGAAGTCCGGGAGGTAGGCACGATCCGCCAGAGCCACGCCACTGCGACGCGCTTCGATGCGATGAGACGTTGACCGAAGCTCGGGCCGATTCTGGCGAGCGCGCACCAACCACTCGGAGGCAGTCCCGCTTGGCAGAGCAGCGACTCCCAGGATGGCTGGTGCAGCCGGTAGCGGCGACATTGGCGGTCGATGCAGAAGCCCGTTCAGCTGTGCCACGATGACCTGCCCACGTGCCACCAGCCGCAGCCGCTTTCGTTCCAGCAAGGCAAGCTCGACATCGGCCTGGATCGGGTCCTGCTGTGAGCCGCGCCCGGCAGCGTACTGCGCTTCAGCGCTTTGCCGCAAACGCGTCACGAGCGCCAGATGCTCTCTGTTGATCTCGAGCGCCCGTCGTACCACGTAGTAGTCGTCAAACAGAAAGGAGGTCGTCGACGCCAGATGCAGGTGGACCTGCTCCAGGTCCGCGTTACGGGCAGCGGCTTCTGCCAGCGCGATAGCGCCCCGCAGGGTCTGCTTTCCCGGCCACTCGAAGCGCTGGCTCAATCGGACGACCTGTCCGTAGCCGTGCTCCGAGCTGATCGTGCCGGGCGCTGTCTCGTAGGTCAGGGTTGGGTCAGCGAAGGCGGTCGTTTGCGAATGGAGCGCTATGGCCCCTCGCCACGCCTGCCGGGCAGACTCCACCGTGGGATTGCGGCGCAGAACCCCGGCGATGAGATGCTCACGCGAGAGAGTTTCGACCCCCACAAAGGGGTCAGTCGCCGAGTCTGCGGTTGAAGACGCAAGGTTTGAGGCCAGCGACTCGCCCAACGCATCGTAGCGTACGACCTGGGTAGCCGTGAGACATTCCCCGAGGATTGACAGCAAGACCGCCAAGAGAAGACGTCGTTGCCAAGCAGCGCGCCGGTGTTTTCGTGAATGCATACTCCTGCTCCTGCACGTCGATTCGAGACCAAGGCGGGCAGTTGAGCCCAACCTCGAGACGGTACCGGGCACACCTGTGCCCAATATCCAGGGATCGAAGCCGTACAGGACTCAAATTAAATAGGAGCAGTGCTTGATGAAGAGTGGGGTGTCGGGCGGTCCACGTGAATCGTGGGGCAACGCCAGGCGCATGGGGACCGCCACCACGAACCGGTCGCCAGACTCGTAGGGCAATGTGACGATCTGTGATGTTTCAAGCTCGGGAGAGATGACCTCCACCCGTGGGGGCTGAAGTTGCTGATTCGTACTGACGAGCTTACAGCAAGGCGGGGCGAACAGGCTCGAACCCTGAGCGGTTTCCTCCTGTGTCTCATGCTGACAGCAGCATTTGCGACCAACCTTCCCAGTCATCGAGCAGAAATAGAGCAACTCGCTGACCCCACTGGCCGGCACAGCGACGAGGATGGCCGTCATCAGGGCCACCGCACGTGCAATAATCAGTCCCCGTCCTGAAAAGGCCCTTTTCCGCAATCTCGACGTCAATCGACGAGATGAACTGTGCGCCATACCCCCAGTACGACTCCGCCTCATCCCTTGATTTTCTTTTAGGAAGTTTCGAATCATCATAGTTGATACCCATACCCCCATAGGGTATATGGTCGTATTGGTGATGTCAACTGCCATCCGGACCGTTCGTGGCAACATCCACCCGACCTGTGGGTGGCCGGCCGGCACAACCCAAGAGCAGAGGAGATGACATGCTTACCGGTGATGACCAGAGCAAGATGATCGCTCGACTCAAACGCATCGAAGGCCAGGTGGCCGGGATTCGGCGGATGGTGGAGTCCGAGACCTATTGCGTGAATGTGCTTCATCAATTCTCGGCCGTTCAGGGGGCATTGGCGAAGGCGGCACAGGGTATTCTGAGTGGGCACCTCGAGTCATGTGTGAGCAAGGCGCTCATGGAGGGGGATGAATCCGAACGACAGGCAAAGCTAAACGAGCTTGTGGAGCTGTTTGGTCGTTTTGGTCGAGTCATGGATAAGTGACAAAAGGGTCGTGTCGAAATCTTGCGCGGCGGCACCCACACCCGAGTCCAATGATGAGGCCGTTGTGCTCCGCACAGGGGAGAACAAACATCTATCGAGAGTTTTCTGGTCTGGTTCTTTTCTTGTCAGCTCTATCCCGACGCGACTTTCGCCGGCTATCGCGCACCCTGCTCTCGCCGGTGTTCTTGTCGGGATGGTAGCTCGCCACTTTGAATCGAGAGCTTATCTTGGGCGGCGACCATCGCGGAACACCTGGGGCTGGTGATTTATCACGTAACCACCATACATCTAGCTCCTTGAGTCGATCTTCAGCAGGGGCATCCTCAAGACGGTGACGACGAAGCAACCACTTTCTCAAGTGGGGTCTGAAGTGTTTGTATTTCTTTTTGACGATGCGTTTTGTGTAAATTCGCCACATCTGCCCAAAGTCGACGCCTGTGACCTTGGTGACCGGGGTAAACGTGGGTGGTTGTCCTGTCTGTGGGTCAAGGTGACGGCCATCTGCCGTAACCCCATCAATCACGAGCCATCCCTCGGAGCGTGGAGGACTCGGGGCGAACATATTCCATCGCTGAAACATCCGCGTGTAGTTGATCCAACCAACGAACACCTTCGGTGGCTTAATGTAGTCCACGCGATTCTTCATGAACTGGTTCGAGTTCCACATATACATCGTACACGCAACCATCATCAGCAACACGAAGCCATCTCGGGCCATGATGATTAGACGATCTTTGATTCGAGATGCCGCTAAAATACGTTGGGGAGGACGCTCTGCTCTTTGTTCCTGCGTGGATTCCCCCACAGCACATCCCGCAAAGCCAAATGCCGTACTGATGGCCATCCGATTCCGGGCGATCAGGTCGTAGAAGGCACTTGCCACCAGATTGAGCGGCGGCAAGACAAAGGCCCACGCGACTAGAAAGCCCATC
>CAZEIY010000117.1:0-4575 GCA_964512375.1 uncultured Rickettsiales bacterium
GGATACGGTTGCCAGCCGCAGGAAGTTGCTCGGGTTGGTAGCCAACGAGGCTGAGATAGTCGTGCATCACATAGAAATGCCGAGCCTCATCATGCGCCTGAGAGCTGGCCGCCATCTTCGCTTCGAGTGGCTCAATCTCGAGGGCGAGTTCAGCGCTGACCTTCCAGGCCGCAAGCTCACCCCAGAAGATGACCGCGAACATCCGCTTGAGTGGCTCAATCTTGTCCGCCGGAAGATCAACCCCGCCATGCTTTTCAACCAGCTCATCGAGCAACTCTTTACCGTTCCATGCCTTGTCCTGACCCTTGTGATAGATGCCCTCCATCTTGCGAGCTGCCCGGGCTTCCTTTTCACTTCGAAGCCCGTCAAACATGTCATAGGGCACGATCGCCTTGTTACGAGGACCGCGCAGGGTTCGCACCACGCGTCTCGCTGTGTGCAGCACCATCTCAGCTCTCCTCTCGGATGGGCCCGGCGAGAACAGCCCGGGCAAAGAACTCACGAAGGTCACGATAGGCCTGGTCCACACGCTTCAGTTCGCCCGGTGTACGGGCGTACGACAGCTCGACCACCAGACCGTGGAGCGACGTGCGAATCAGCATCGCCAGGCGATCCGGTGGCACCGCCAGCTGCCCTGCTTCCTCAGCGAAGGCATTGCGCACACCCCGCTCAAGCAGAATCATGGACTCGCGGTAGAAGTCATCAACATGGGCACGGATGGGGCGATCCTGCGCAGCCAGGCTCATTGTCTGAATGAGGAACGGTGCCCAGCCACGCATCTCGAGGACCGCTTCCCAGAGTGCGTCGATGCCTTCGAGCGCTGTCGGCAGCCCCCGCTCACCCTGCTCGAAGCGCGCCTCGAAGCGCTCGTGGATCTTCTGAAAGGTCGCCCGCTGCGCTTCGACGAGCAGGTGCTCCTTGGAACGAAAGTGGTAGTGCAACAGGCCCTTGGAAACGCCTGCTGCTCGGGCCACCGCATCCATTGAGGCTCCCTGGAAGCCTTCGGCGCCGAAGAGCCGAGCCGCGGCGTCCACAATCCGACCGACCGAACGAATGCCGCGACGGGTCGCCCCTACGGGTGTCTTCATTGCCAGAGCATCGCTCATCTCAGCCTCCTGACTGGCCGGTCAGTACAGGAGCATTATCTAAGGAGTTACAGATAGATACAAGCACTTACTGGCCGATCGGCCAGTAAGTTACAGGCGAACCGATCCAGGGCTGGATGGAGAAGACGCTGAACCCCTCAATCAGAGTTCGCTGAGTCGATACCAACGAGCGGCAGGGTGGCTGATGACTACATCAAGAGGCCCCAGATCGGTGGAAGCCTCAAGCTCCCGCAGATCCGTCCATGGACCATCTTCGCTGCTGCCCTCCTGCAGACTATAGGTGCGTCCGGGACGCAGCGCGGACGTTGTAATGGTCCAGCGACTGCCGTCCCAGGACGTCGCGGCTCCGCCAAAGGGCCTCGCGAGGGGCTCGCCGACAAAGTTGCCCTCTCCAGGACTCCACACTGACTTCCAGTAGGCCTCCACCAGCGTGTTGCCGCTCATGTAGTGACGAATCAACTCGAGCGTATCCGGAAACTTGGCCGGGAAGGCGCACGGCTCATGGGCCGTACCAAAGCTGCCCGTGAGGCCGGCCTCGAGCCAGGCCAGAATGCTCATCTGCTCAGAGAACGGGAGTTCTCCACCAAAGGAGGTCAGATGGTCGGCCACGGCGCCTGGCCGATAGCTGTTGCTGGAAATACCGTCCACCTCACGTAGTCCAGTGAAATAGAACAGCACATCCTGCTCCCCCTCGATGAAGTCGCTGCCCGCGCCATCACCGTTGTCGACGGCGTGCAGCTCCAGCTGCTCTCCAAACTCATCGACCGTCTCGAGGAAGCGATCCCAGCGCACGCTGCGCACGGCATCTGTGGTGTTCACAAACCAACCGGTTCCATCAGGGAAGCTCGAGTCCGCAGCGAGCCCACGCGCGATGAGGGCCTGCGCATCCTCAATGCTGGTTGCGGCCAGCATCATGGTCGGTCGAAGCTGGCTGTCGGTAAATGGCCGTGTTGTGCCCTCGCGGTAGTAGTCCACCGGCGCAGTACCACTGCATGGCGGCATAGACGCGCAGTACATCGTGTCGAAGCCAAGAGCCACCGCGGCACTCATGCCCATACAACCCACCTTGTGCGGAATCATCGAGGTGAGCGCCACCGCCTGGACGGCCTCTCCAAAGGCCTCATCTATGGCCTGCTTGTGCACCGAGAACTCTTCAGCGCTCATCTCCGGGTCACTCCCAAGATGCAACTCCAGTCGATTAGCCGACGGGATCTCTCGGGCACTTTGGTAGGCATCGGCGATCTGAATAGAGAGGGGATCGTCAAGATTGACCACCAACCCCAGCTCGACGGACGAGATGGAGTGACGCGGCAGCACAATGCCCGCAGGCTCGACAGCCTCCGGCGGAGACGACACGCAGCCAGAGAGCGCCACCAAGGTGATACTCAGAACAAGAAGTAGCAGACTCAAGAGACTATGCGGCGTCGCGGTCAGGGGGCCGGAATCACCACAAATCGCTGGTCGCTGTCCTGCCGAAGCACCTGCACTCGCGTGCCCACCTCGACCTGCTCCACTTCTGCGCTGCCATCGAGAACCGCCCTCATGCGGGCGCCGTGCAAGCGAATAGCGCCACCCGCAGCAGTCAGCGGCTCCTCCTCGACCGTGCCGAAGTCACCGGTAAATGGCTCGATGCCTTCTTCAGCATCGGTGGTGTCTCGACCGGCATAGCGCTTCTTCAAGGGCTTCCAGAGCAGGGCGGCAGTGATGCATGTAGACGAAAAGAAGGTCAAGACGATGGCCTGCGTCGACTCGGCAACCTCGTAGTTCACAAAAAACGCGGTGATAAATGCGCCAATACCAAGGAAGCCTGCGAACGCCCCGGTGGTGCTGAGCTCGATGATCATCATCACCACAAAGAGCCCTGCCCAGAACGCCGGGCTGGCAAGCAGAGAGACGGTCGTCATTTCCATGGCAGTTCTCCTCTAGCCGAAGGTGGGATCGGCGGCCTGGGCAACACTCTTCCCGACCACGGCCGCCACAGCCAGGGCCTCGGCCACTGTGTCCGCAGCACCGCCGGCACCACCACCATCCTTAAGGACCACCGTGGACTCACCAGCGATGGCGTGCTGGGCACCGATGGCATCCTGAGCCAACTGAAAGCTGACCGCCAGGGCTCCTTCCGGCGATGCGGCGATCTTCCCGATCACGGCAAGCGCCTGAGCCTGAGCATCCGCCTTGACCCGGATCGCGGTAGCCTGCGCTGTAGCCTCAGCTTCGATGGCAGCGGCTGCTCCCATCGCCACATTCTCGAGGCGTAAACGCTCACCCTCGGCGAGCAGCTCCGCTTCACGGCGCTTGCCCTCGGCGCGGCTGATGCGCGCGGCGCGGTCCGCGATGGCTGAGGTCTCAAGCTCACGACGCTCACGCTCGGCCTTGGCCTGACGCTTCATGTCTTCCTGCATGTCCAGGGGCGGCACGATGTCGTTGATCTCATAGCGCTTGATCAGCACACCCCACGGCGTCGCGGCAATGTTCACCTCGTCGACAACCACCGTGTTGATGATGTCGCGTTTAGAGAGGGTCGCATCCAGCTCCATCCGCCCGATCTGGGCACGCATGGTGGTCTGAGCCAGTTCGATGACCGCGCGGTACGGATCACTCGAACCATACGAGGCGCGCTTTGCATCGGTCACTTGAATGTAGAGCACACCATCGATAGCGACACGGATATTGTCCTTGGTAGTGGCCGCCTGCGCAGGCACCGCCAAGGGCTGCTCACGCATGTCCCACTTATAAGCGACGTCATCGATGTAAGGCACGAGCAGGTTGAGCCCGCCCACAATGACTCCGCTGAACTTTCCGAAGCGCTCTACAACCCAGCTCTCGTTCTGCGGCACCACGCGGATTCCCTTGTAGAGGGTCACGATGCCAACGAAGAAGAGAACAATCCCGATCAAGAATCCAAAAGTCATCGCCCAGATCTCCCACCAATTTGTTGTGCAGGCCGGAAGGCTACTCCAGAACACCCGCTGACGTGTAGTGTTCTCAAAAGTACCTGGAGGCAAGTCGTGCACTACGACGTCAGCATCGAGATCGATGCTCCACGAGATCAGGTCGTTGAGCTCTTCTTAAACGAGAGCCGCTTTCGTGAATGGCAGCCCGATCTCATCGAGTACTTTCCCACCAGCAAGCAGCGAGGCGTTGAAGAGGCCACCGAGTGGATCTGCACCAGCGAGTTCCGCTGCGAGGGCATGATGAGATTCGTGATGTTCTGCATGCCCTGGCTGTTCAAGAGGGAGACCCACATACATCAAGAGCGCTTCAAGACGTTCGTGGAAGCAGCAACCTGAACCCATGACGACGCATCACAACGTACTTCTGGCCCTCCTCCTGTCGTTCATCCTCTCGTCCTGCTTCGCGCCCTCCGCGCCAACAGGAGATGATGACGTCGCCTTTGGAGACGACGACACCAGCGGAGACGACGACACAACAGGAGACGACGACACAACAGGAGACGACGACACAACAG
>CAZEIY010000117.1:4675-10538 GCA_964512375.1 uncultured Rickettsiales bacterium
GGAGACGACGACACCACCTCGCCCGGATCCGAGTTCATCGACAGCTCCCTCCCCTCTCCAAACATCGAGGGAGAACTCAGCGCTGGCCATGACAGCCCGACCTGGAGCTGGACAGGCCCTTCCGTAGCCACCCTGTACCGCTGGCGCCTGGATGGCGGGGTGTGGCAGAACGTGCCCCTCACGACCGCCTCATATCAGGCGAGCGGCCTTGGCGTCGGCGCACACACCTTCGAGGTAGCCACTGGCATCGGCAACGACACCTGGTCACCAGCAAGCCTATTTGCGACAACGATCGAGTACTTCCTCGCCAACGGCCCGGCCTGGGAGGGTGTCTCAAGGGCCCTGCCGATGACCGCCGAGGGCTCGGTCACTGCCGTGAACTGCCACAATTGCTACGCCGACTCATCGAGCGCCAGCCCATCGAGCAACCTGGCTGGAGGTCTGGGAACAATCAGCGCCGCTGTCGCTGCCAGCGCAGACCTCATCGAGCTCGACCTGCACGTACAGAGCGGCAACTGGTACGTGGCCCATGACTCGAGCCTGAACTTCAGCTCCTTCGCGCCGCTGCTCTCAGACTACCTCGGCAACGCGTCCCTGCAGAGCCTCAACCAGCCCCTGTTTATGGAGCTCAAGACAGCTGACCCGAGCGAGGCCGAGTTGCGCGATCTGCTGACTCAGATCGCGGCGACAGGCTACGCGACCAACGGCAGACCGGTCTGGTTCCGTGCCTTCCACGACAAGGCCAATCTCGACAGCCTGGACGTCATCCTCGCTGACACGACCTTCCTGCCCCACAACCGCAACTACTTCCGGCTGAGCGACCTGTTTCGGGCCAGCACGTTCAGTTCCTTTGCTACCAACGGCAACGGCGGCGACGGCGGCATGGACGCGCTCATCGCCCAGAGCTTCGCCGATGGCCGAAATATGGTGGAATTCAGTGTCGCCGATAGCTACACCCGCAATCTGGTTGGTCGCATGGCCTACGCGAAGGATCTCGGCCTCGGAGTCGGCATCTGGACGGTGCCCGGTGACAACTTCAGCAACGTCGGATGGGGCGACATGTACTGCGCGGCGCTGCGCAACGAGGTCGACGCCATGACCAGCGACTGGGATCTCGCCGACTGCCGCGGACACATCACCACCGGCGCAACCCTCGCCTACTTCAACAGCCACGACCTCAACGTCTCAGGCAGCGGCGCATCAACTGCGCTCCCCTACTTCACCTCGGGTGGCGTTAGCCAGTCGATCTCGGTCAATACCAGCGGCCGACCAAACCTGATTGACGCCGGCGCCAACCAGGACTTCAACGGCACCATGCTGCAGTTCGACGGCACAGAACTGCTCGACCTTGGCGACCACGACAACGGCTCAAGCGCCGGCATCCTGGTGGCCATGAACGTCAACTTCGACGGGTTGAGCTCCATGTCGAATGGCGACGTAGCCTCCCTCGCCACCAAGGCCGAGGGTTCTGGCTGGTATCTCGAGATAGAACAGGTCGGTGGCGACCCGGAGCTGAGCTTCGGCGTGCACGTAGGCGGCAGCTACCACGCAGCCACCTGGGACGGAGGCGGCGTACTGAACGAGACCTCAGCGTTCTGGATCGTCGGCTGCTACGACGGCAATGGGCGGGTTCGTCTGTTGGTCAACGGCGATCTGGTGGCCTCATCGAGCAACACGCTGACCGGCGGCGTCTCGACGAATGAGAGCCCCATCGTCGTCGGCGCCAACTGGCAAAGCGGCGGCTCCTACATCCGATTCATGGAGTTTCAAGTGCAATCACTAATGGTTCAGGAGTGGATTGAATGATGGCTGACCTCTTTACCTTCGCTAACTTCGGCACCCTACTCATGCTGATCTTCCTGCAGGCAGTGCTCGGTTTCGACAACCTCCTGTATGTATCCATCGAGTCCGGTCGGGTAGAGCCCGAACACCAGCAGAGGGTGCGCCGGATTGGCATCGCGGGGGCGATCATCCTGCGCATTATCCTGCTGTTCGCGGTAGTCGCCGCCATCTCGAGCTTCCAGACCCCCTTCGCCGCGCTGCACCTTGATGGAGTACTCGAGTTCGAGATGAATCTTCATGCGGTCATCGTGCTCGCAGGCGGCGCGTTCATCCTCTACACGGCACTCAAAGAGATCATGCACATGCTAAGCATCGATGACCTTAGCAACGGCAACGAGACAGCGCAGCGCTCGGTGGGCGCAGCCATCGCCTGGATCGCCGTGATGAACCTCGTTTTCTCCTTCGATTCCATCTTGAGCGCAGTCGCTCTCACCGACAGCCTGGTGATCATGGCCACCGCCATCATCGTCTCGGGCGTGATGATGATCGTGCTGGCGGACCATGTCGCCGAGTTCCTCAAGAAGAACCGGCTCTATGAAGTCCTCGGCCTGTTCATCCTGTTCATCGTCGGCGTGATGTTGGTGTCTGAAGGTGGGCATCTGGCCCACTTGAGCCTGGCTGGCCAGAAGGTCGAGGCCATGCCCAAGTCCACATTCTACTTCGTGATCATCGTGCTGGTCCTGGTCGACATCGTGCAGGGCCGGTACCAGAAGAAGCTGCAGCTGCAGCGTCAGCGCGAGCTGGAGATGGCGTCCTCATAGCTCTCCGCGTCGCTGCTCCCCGATCGCCCTCGCACTGCTCGCCCTGATCAGCGTGGCGCTGACGAGACGCGGAAGACGTGCAGGTCCAGGGGCCAGCCCTCTGGATGAGTAGGTAGCCGCCGCACCAGCTCGAGCCCGGGCAACATCACACAGGCACCCGGACGCCGCGCACAAGGCTCAGGGCCGTCGCTTATCAGCACCGTTGGCAGTCCCTCGGCCCAGGAACCGGCGATCTCCCAGGCATCCTCACCCGCCAGGACGCGTGCTTCGAGTCCGCTTCGACGGACCCGTACTCTCAGGTGCTGGCCCAGATCATGGGTGGTCTGATGGCTACAAGGAGGCGCTGGCCACAGGTCAGCCCCCACCAGGTAGCGCTGACCCGCACCGCCGGCCTCTTCCATCGCTGCGAGCAGCGCAGGCCAGTCCATTCCCTGTCGAGAGGGCGCCTCCGTCCAAGACTGAAAGCAGCGCTCATCGACATCCACCAGGCCGACTCGAGTGGGCCCTGCGAGCATCGACAACGGCCCGAACGCAAAGCTGCTGGCGAGCAGAGACAAGCTGAGCAGCGCCAGGGTGAGGTGCCTCAGCAAGCCAGACCATCGGTCTACACTGCAGGCGAGCCAGATGGCGATGAGCGGCAAGAGCGGCACGAGCAGACGCGGGTACTTCTTGGGTAGGAAGACCAACAACAGCACGCCAGCGACCACCGCTACCAGGAGCAGCTTCTGTGTCGGCCAGCCCCCATGCCAGGGCGCGACACGAGGCGAGTCGGTACCAGCGCGGCGAGAGAGCACCGCCAACCCAGCGAGACCTACGAGCGCCAGGGGCGCAAAGGGCAGCTGCAGCAGCACCAGCGGGTAGTAGAGGAGCTGATGGAGGGGCCCCACGGCGTCGGGGTTGGCCTGCATCGAGCGCAGCAGGTAGCCGTCATGGGTGCCGACCTGGCGCACGTACCATGGAGCGGCGAGCAGCAAGCAGACGCTTGAAGCAGCGACCGGACCGCGCAGGACATGAAAGGCTGCAGAGCGCTTCGAAGCGCCTCCCTGATGGGCAGTGCGCCAGGATGGCTGCAGGACCCCAAAGGCTCCGGCCAGAGCGATGGGAGCCAGAGCCAGGGCCGCCGTCTGCTTGATCAACAGCGCCGCGCCCGCAGCGAGCCCAGCGACGATCCAGAGCAGCCACGCTCGCCGAGCATCTCCCCTACCCTGGCTGCGCAGAGCGAGCAGGGTGAGCGCGGCTGCGCTGCAGACCATGGCGCACATCCCATTTTCTAGGAGCAGATAGCGCTGCATTCCGGTCCAGAGCGGCGAGAGCATCAGCAGGGCAGCGCTGAGCCAGGCGACCCGCGGCCCTGCCAGAACCAGACCCAAGGCCCAGGTCGCGAGCAGGGCCAGCCAGGACCACATGAGACCCACCAGTGATGGCGCGTCCCCATCGAGATCCGTGACTCCTGCTGCTGCCAGGGCGATCCCCGTGAGCGCCGGAAACAGGGCTGGATACTCACCGAAGTCCTCGAAATAGGATCGAGAGAGCACTGCTGGAATGGACAGCTTCCATCGATCCACGCGGAATAGCTCGGCGGCGCCGACGTTGCCCATGACGTCGCCCTCGACGATGCGCTCGTCGAGCTGCAGCCAGGTCACCTGCAGCGCAGTCCAGCAAACCGCGAGGATGACAACGAGCGCGAGCGAGCGGCGAATCACATGGGCCCCACTGCGCGGCGTCCCAGCTTCGAGAGCAACCGCACCATCGGCTGAGCGCTTGTGATGGGCGCCTTCAGGCCCAGGAGCGAGGCGGCACGCAGGTAGTAGGGAAAGGCGGGGTTCATCACGTCACGCAGAGTCGTAATATTGGGACGGGCACGGATCTGTTCCATCAGCGTGTCATAAATCCACATGGGCTCGAGCGCTGGACTGACGTAATGGAAAGGCTCGAGCAGGTCATTGGAAGGAGAGAGCATCCCTTCATCTATGACCTGCTGCTGAAGGGGGGTGCTCGGATAGACCCGCAGACCAACCTGAACAAAGACCGGGTCCCGTTCCGGAACTTCCTCGCGAATGAAGCGGAAGGTCTCGAGCATCGACTCCCTGGTCTCTCCTGGCCCACCGAGGAGGAAGACCCACAGCCACTCCATCTTCGAGCCCTTTGATATCAGCCAACTGCGGTGCTCCACTGCGCGTCGAAGTTGCTCCATAGTGAAGCCCTTGCGCAGATTCTGCAGCATCCCCTCGTGGGCGACTTCAGGCGTGATCATCACCTGCGCAAAACCAGCCTGGTCCATCTTGTCCATCAGCGCGGTGCTGGTGGCCTTGGGGTTGAAGCCCCCTGTATGCAGCACAAGGTCCAGATCAAGGTCGATGACCGCGTCGAGCAATTCCATGCAGTAGCGAAGCGGCACGTTGAACGTGTTGTCGACGAACTCAATCGCTGCGCCCGGCACCTCGCGATGCATGGCGGCCACCTCTTCGGCGACCTGCACCGGCGACTTTCGGCGATAGCGAGCGCCCTCGATCATGGGATAATTGCAGTAGGTGCACTCAAAGGCACAACCCCGACGGCTCTGGACCTGCAGGGGTGCCGCGTGGCGAAGGTAAGGGCGAAAATCGAGCCACTCCCACATGCGGTGGAAAGGGATCTCCCCCATCTCCTCGACGCGGTACTGGGGGTTGATCTGGTGGTCACCTCCCCCTGTGCGATCCGGGCTGACCACCCCTGGGATCGCCGATGGGTCCTCTCCTCGATCAAGCGCGTCGACAAAATCCCTCGCCGAGCGCTCGCCGTCGCCCCAGATCCCCCAATCAGCTCCGATATACGCGGTCACGGGCCCCGGCAGAACGCCTACAGCCGGGCCACCCACCAAGAGGGGCGCTGAGCTGGCTCGCCTCACGACGTCAACCAGATCACGAACCTCATCGAGGTACCAGCGCTGATTCAGCCAGGAGGTGTTGTCGAGGTTGCGAACGCTGAGCCCCACCAGCCCGGGCTGGGTGCGCTTGATGCACCGCTCCAAGGCCTTCTGTGGCCGGCGCTCCCACATCAGATCGATGAACTCGACCTGGTGACCTGCGGCCACGAGCACACTGGCAATGTGGCAGGCGCCAATCGGGGCAACCGGAATCGGCGTCTTCTCGCGATTGCTGGCGACCATGAGGACTCTCATGATGGCTCTCTACCCCCGATGCTATCGAGAAGCAACGACACAGAATGGCTTGGATGTAGACTGCGAGGACGTCTCGAATCCGGCACGAACCCATCTCCAA
>CAZEIY010000118.1:0-10238 GCA_964512375.1 uncultured Rickettsiales bacterium
TCGGGCAGGCTGTTGGTGATGACCACGGCAGCCGACTGCACCTGCGCGCCGGTCACCAAGCCGTCGTCGGGTACCAGGGTGCATTCGACGCTCTGACCCTGGCTGATGAGCGGGCTGGTGATGCTCTGCGCCGTCGAGACCACCTGCCCTCCGACCAGCCACTGCACCTGGTAGTTCTCGATATCGTTGTCGAGATCGCTCCAGCCGACGCCCTCACAGAGCAGGTCATCGGACGCCATGGCGGGATCCGGGCTGACCTGCGCCGAGACGACGCTCGGCGGGCTGTTCTGCACCGTGGCCGACAGCAACTGAGTAGCCGTGCCACCCACCCCATCGGACAGGTTAAGCGTGGCCTCGATGAGGTCTCCCGCCTCAAAATAGTCGGCGCCATCGAGGCTGAAGCCAGTCCAGGCCAGCGTGTTGCCGTTCACCATCCACTGGCTGCTCGCGGTCACCGCGTCGCCGTCGCCGTCGCTGCTCTGAAACACCAGATCCAGCACCGTGTCCGTGACGGGGTTCAGATCCGAGAGGCTGGCTGAGTCGATGACCGGCACAAAATTCTGCACGATGGCGATGTCCGATGAGTAGCTGATGGTCTGAGTCGAGTCACTCACCGTCAACACCGCCTGGATCTCGTCGCCCGGCAAGCTGGCTGCGAGATCAAAGGTCAAGCCACTGTTTGCGACGCTGCTGCCGTTGACCTGCCAGTCGAGCTGCTCGGTAAATACGTCACCGTCGGCATCAGCCGCGCTGTAGCTCAGCGTGATCACATCGGCTCGATACGGAGCGAGGTTGTCCAGAGCGAAGTTGCTGAGCGTGGGGGGCGCGTTCAGGACCGTGACGCTGGCGCTGGCGACGGTGCCGCCCTGGTCCTGGCCATCACTGGGCGCCACAGTGCACTGCGCCACATCACCCGCGCTGTAGCTGTTCAAGGGAAGCTCGCTCTGAGCGGCCCCCGGTACCGCGCTGCCGTTGACTATCCAGCTGAACACATACGACTCGAGGCCGTTGTCCGGATCAACCCAGCCGCCAGGGACACAGAGCAGAGTGTCTTCGACCGTAGGGCTGGCAGGAGTGATGATCGCAGAAGCAAGGGTTGGCACCGTGTTGAGTACGGTCACTGACTCGATCACCGACGAGCCGCTGTCGTAGCCGTCATTGGGCACCAACTGGGCTGTGATCAGGTCGCCTGCTGAGCTGAGCGTGTTGCTCAGCTGGGCGCCTTGATTCGAGACGACCACGCCATTGATGCTCCACTGCACGGACGAGCTCACGGTGTCACCGTCAGCATCTGAGACGCTGTAGACGATCTCGATGTCGTCGCCGGTATAGGGATTGGCTGGTGTGAGGACTAACTGATCAACCAAGGGGCTCTGATTGCGCACCACCGCCACGTCACTGAGCGTCGCCGCGCCCGCGCCGGTGCCGTCACTCGGAGTCAGCTGGAGCTGCACCTGGTCGCCGGGCATCAGCCCAGCCAGGTCCATGGTCTCGCCGCTGCCGCCATTCGCGCCATTGACCAGCCACTGATAGGCGTAGCTGATGACATCGCCGTCGGCGTCACCAGCTGAGATGGTGGCGCTCAAGGTGTCCCCCCGCACCGGGGTGATGCTCGACAGGCTGAGCGAGTCGATCCCAGGAAGCGCGTTCCCGATCAGCGCTGGCGTCGATGTCACCGCTGCGCCAGCCTCTACGCCGTCATCTGGGGTCAACTCACACACCACGCTGTCGCCGCGCACAAAGTAGCTGCTGTCGAGGATGAGTCCGCTGGCCACCTCGGTGCCACCCACCAGCCAGCGCCCCTGGTAGCCCTCGACATCGTCGTCGGCGTCGCTCCAATCCACTCCCTGGCAGCTCAACTCAGAGTCCGCCAGCGGCGCCGCAGGCTCGATGACGGCGGCGCTGATGCTCGGCGCTGAGTTGATGATGTCCACAGCGAGATCCGAGGCAGCGCCTGAATCCAGGCCGTCGTGCGGAGTGACCCGCACCGTCCAGCGTTCCCCCTTATGAGTCCGCTGAGCAGGAAGGATGGAGCCAAGGTCCAGGACGGGCTGATCATCGACCCGCCACTGGTAGTCAAAGTCGACCAGATCGCCATCCACATCGGTGCCCGTGGCGGTGACCTCGACTGCCTGATCGCTGCCCACCGTCTCGTGGCTGAGGGTCGCGCTGCCCTCTGGCGCGGTGTTGCCGATGATGACCGAGGCCCTGGCAGGCTCGCCACTCAGCGTCCCATCCGAAGGAATGGCCAGCACGCTCCACTCCTGGCCTGCTTGCGTCTGGTCACTGGCGATGGCCTGAGCGTCTGCCCCTTCTACCTGCGCTCCGTCCCGAGCCCACATCCAGGTGATCGAGACCTCATCACCGTCTGGGTCCACGGCGTCCTGAAAGATCGTGACGCTGAGGTCATCGCCCGTGCGAGGGCTGGATGGGGCTATGGCGATCAGCGGGGGGCTCGGCTCGTGGACCACTGCGGACAGGGGAGTGCCGTCGGGGCCGAGCCCGTCTTCTCCGAGGCAGGAGACCAGAGTGAGGCAGATCAGGGCGCTGAGAGGAAGAAGTCGTCGCATGGGGCACTCCAGTGACTGGGGCCCGGATCATAGTCGAATGAGCTTCAAAGCAGTGCTCGAAGTAAGGGCGGTGGCTGGCGAACACAGCAAGATGGCGCTTGCTTCGCCTTCTATCTCTATGAGAACGCGCTCATGGCCACAGCATGCGGCGGCTGCCCTTAGGGACGATCTCAGTAGCGAGCGATGTAGTCGTTGGCCCAATCGACGCGCCCGCGCAGGGCATCCTGATAGGTGGCTTGCACCTGGCGGGTGATGGGGCCGGGCTTCCCCGTACCGACGTCTCTACGATCAACCGCACGCACCGGGGTTACTTCAGCTGCCGTGCCGGTGAGAAAGACCTCGTGCGCGACGTACAGAGCGTCGCGACCAAAGAGGGTCTCCTGCACTTCGATGTCCTGCCTCGCCAGGATCTCGATGACGGTCCGCCGGGTGATGCCGGCCAGGATGTTGGTCACCGACGGCGTCTTTACCACTCCGTCTTTGATCACGAAGACGTTCTCGCCCGTTCCCTCGGCAACGAATCCTGTGGCGTCGAGCATGATGGCTTCGTCGTAGCCGTTGTCGTTGGCCTCATAGCGGGCGAGGATCGAGTTGACGTAGTGGCCAACGACCTTCGCTCGCTGCAGTACGGATGCGACCGAGTGGCGAGCAAACGAGGATGTCCCCACCGAGATCCCCTTTGCCATGCCCTCTTCTCCGAGGTAGGCCCCCCAAGGCCAGACAGCGATAGCGACATGGACCTGGTTCCCCCGCGCGCCAAGCCCCATCTGCCCTTCACCGAGCCAGACCAGAGGCCGAATGTAGGCCTCGACCAGGCCGTTGCGGCGCAGAGTCTCGAGGCAGGCCTCATGTAGGACATCAAATTCGAAGGGGATGTCCATCCGACACATCTTCGCTGAGTCGTACAGGCGCAGCAGGTGTTCTTTCAGGCGGAACACGCCTCCGCTGCCGTCGTATTGCTCGTAGGATCGGATGCCCTCGAAGACGCCCAGCCCGTAGTGGAGCGTGTGGGTCAGGACATGGACATTGGCCTGATCGTAGGGGACGAACTCGCCGTCCATCCAGATCCAGTCGGAGCGCACAGACATCAACTCATTCCTTGCCGCGTGGGGTGGGTGGCTACCCTACTCCTCTGCCAGAGTCCTGCACAGTCAGGGGCGCCAGTACGTCGTCCTCACGCTCAGCTAATTGGATCGAGGGCAGCTCGGCTGTCAGGATCGAGTGGAGGCCCTCTGTGCCATCGTGATCCAGCGGTCGAGAGCGTTCGAGAATCGCTGCTTGTGCTTGGCTCCGTACGCCGGCGGTCCCCCCGTCACTGTGCCGCCTTCGCGCAGGGACTCTTTGAAGTCGCGAAGGGCCAGCGCCTCGTCGATGTTGTCTTGATCCAGCTCCCTGCCGTGGGGCTGAAGTACGGCGATGCCCCGCGAGAGGACGCGCGCTGCGAGTGGGACGTCGGCGGTGATGACGAGATCGTTCGGCCCGCTGTGCTCGGCGATGTAGTCGTCAGCCACGTCGGGCCCTGCGGCGACCTGAACGAATCGAACCGAGCCTCCCAGGGGGTGTCGGAACCAACTGTTGGCGACGAGGACTACAGGCACGCCGCGTCGCTCGGAGGCCTTGTACAGCACCTCTTTTACAACCCGTGGGGCTGCATCGGCATCGACCCAGACTGTAGCGACCGTTTCCATGGTGATGTGAACTCTACAATTCTTTTCGACGGTACTTCTTCTTGGGGGGACGCTCGTCTTTGGGAGCGACGCGAAAGACCTCGACGGTCTGCTCGACGCCCTTGAAGGAGTATTCACCGATCGATTCGATAGGCTCGTCCAGGTGCTCGGCCACAGCAGCAGAAAACAGGACGTTCTCGCCGAGGTCTCCGGTGACATTCTGGAGGCGTGCCACGAGGTTGACCGCACGACCCATGACGGTGAAGTCCAGCCGGGTCCTGGCGCCGATGTTTCCATAGACTACTTCGCCGAGGTGTACGGCAATTCCGGTTTGGAGCGGGCCGTGGATCGTTGCCGGCAGCTGATGGGTTAGCTCAGCCAGCCGGAGCTGCGCACTCTTTGCCGCACGAATGCCTCGCCTCGCTGCTTCGCGCGGTGACACCTCGTCGGTGATGCGGAACACGACCAACATGGCATCGCCCATGAACTTGAGGATCTCACCGTCCTCTTCCCATACCGCCTGCGCCATGCATTCGAAGTACAGGTTTACGATGTCGATCATGGCCATTGAGCCGATCGCCTCGGTCATAGCGGTGAAGCCCCTTAGATCACACAGCCAGAGGGCTGCCTGGATCTCCTCGCCCTGACCGCGTTGGATCTTCCCATCGAGGACCATTTGACCTGTGTTACGGCCCAGGTAGGTGCGTAGTACGGTCTTGGCGAGGCGACGAGTCTCTACGTTCTCGATGATCAGCTGCAGGATGGGAAAGATGTGGGTGAGTCCGGCGATCTCATAGCTCTCGAAGCCGCCCGCTCGCCGTGTGCAAATGGTCAGAATGGCTATTCCATTCGCGCCATATTCGATGGGAAAACCGCGGTAGTCCGTATGTCCAGCAGTTCGGAATTCTTCGAGCACTGAGAATTCTCGACCCTGGTCGGTATCTTCCAGATCAAACTGTGTCGGTGCTCGGTTCTCCACCATCCACCGGATGGGGCTGGCCAGGTAGACGGGTTGCTGCGTGTCTTCGTGTCGAATAGGCGTCTCGACAGCCTCCGTCATCCCTTCTTCCCAGTAGACGGCGTAGCCGGCCATCTCGGGGTGTACGGCGAACACACCCAGGTTGAGACGAGACAGTGGGAATCCCACATCCTTCAATCGCTGAGTCAGCGCATGAGTCAGGGCAAGAAGGGTGCGCGGGCCAGCGGCAGCGCGCAGCAACCACTCGCCCACGTCTTCAATTCGTGAGTCCATCTAGAGAGGAGAATAGGGAGGACTGCACCCTCACAGCAATGGCTGGATGAGTTGATTTGGGGATGGTGCTATCCAAACAACGAGATCGGCGCTGGTTGGCGCTGCGTACGGGCAGCGCGGGGGTCAGATGGGCCAGCTTACGTTCGCCGTGTCCTTCAACGTGATGTAGATGACTGGTCCCGCGTCGTCGGCGAATTGGAAGTCGTCGAAGTGATCGAGTGCCCCCTCGATGCGCTGTCTGAACGAGAACAGCGGCCCCTGGGTTCGGTTGTGAAAGCCGATGCTCACCTGGGTGGGCACTGTCAGGGCGCCGCCCGGCCAGTTGGCCTCGAAGATCTGGATCATCTCATCTGCTGAGACGTAGTCGGCGAGGATGCCGTTGTCGGGAACCTCGAGGATCGCGAGTTCGCTCTCGCCGCTCTGTGCGGGGCGTGAAGGATCGACAGCAGAAGGCCGGTAGGGCTGGGAGCGGTCACCGATGTTCGCCCAGTGCTCTGAGTTCCATTGATAGAGCAGTCCATTGGTGTTGTTGTCCTGCCACTCGTCCATGAGCTGCCAGTTATTAGCGCTGCTGTCTGCGACAAAGCCGTCGTCGGCGAGGGCGGACAGCACCGAGGCCGAGGCTATCCAGCCGCCCGCTCGGAAGGTGAGTGGCTTATTCAGTCCCTGTTCCAGGAAGATGTCATCGGCTCTCTCGAGCAGGGCCAGGTATTCGGCCTCGGTGTAGGCGGAGCTGAGCACCGTGTAGCCGCTCTCGTCGCCGTCGTCGTACACAAAGGATGGCTCGGTGCGGCAGGTGACGCCCGCCGTCTCGACGAAGTGGCACCACGGATGAATGTGTAGCCCGATCTCGTCATCGAAGCTGTCTTCCATCATCACCAGCCAGTCGCGCAGTTGGTCCTGCCGCTGAGCCGTCAACTCCGGGTCGGTCCAGGTGTAGGGGCCAACCAGGTGAGTGAGCTTGAGCCCTGGGTGGTCGGCGTGCAGCTGTTCCTGCCAGGTGAGCTCGCTGTCTGCGGTATCGGAGCTGTCCCAGTCGATGGAAGTCACTACGTACAGCGGCTGGGTGGTGATGAAGTCACGGGCAATCAGAGCGACTTCGGCGCCCTGCTCGGCGAGCAACAGCTCATGTTCTCCGGCTGGCAGGTCAGCGAGCGGAAGCTCAAAGCTCTGCTGCCCCGAAGAGCTCGGTAGCTGCCAGGACCACTCACCATCGACCCAGAGTAGGAGGGGCAGCCCGGTCCCACTCCCTGAGACCTCAATTCCCAGGGTCTCGTGCGCGGGTGTCAGGCCATCGCCCACCGCGCTCCAGCGCCGGTCGACGCTGAGGTTCCATCCCGCAGTGTCGGCTGAAGGAGCTACCGGAATGGTTGGTCCTGCTCCAGGGAGCATCTGGCATCCTGCCAGGAGGCTTGCGAGCAGAGCGTATGGCATCGTTCTCATGATCATTCCGGTCGTTTGCGGCTTCGTTGTCATCGCATCGTGTTGACGTTTGCGTTCCTGCATGACGCCGTACGTACCATCACAGAGCCGAGCTTGGTTGCGAATACGTACACCGGTGCTGGCCGTCACCGCTTCTGATCTGCTAGGACTCCCGCAACACCGCACGGAGGGTGCGTCCGCTTAGTCCTGGGGGTCTTCTTGATGTCACGTCTTGCTCTTGTCCTATTGCTTCCTTTCATCCTCTCTGCTTGCGCATCAACGCCGAAGCAGGATGAGAACGCTCCAGCTTCTGATGAGGCCCCCGCTGAGGCTGCCCCGGCAGACGCTGCTCCGGCAGAAGAAGCTCCAGCCGCCCAGTCAGCCAAGAACTTCAACCTTGCCGACATTCCTTTTGCCGCTTTTGATCCCGAGAAGCCCGAGGGCATTCACGTGTATCCGATCACCGGCAACCCCAAGGAGGGTCCATTCAACGCCATCGTTCGGATGCCGCCTGGTTACATGTCGCCCCTGCACAGCCACAGCGCCAACTACTCGGGAGTAACGATGAGTGACTCCATGGTGCATGGCACGTCTCTAGAGACAAAGGAGACCGTGCCCAGGGGGTCGTACTGGCATCAAGTTGCTGGAGAGCCCCACGTAGATGGCTGCATGAGCGAGGAACCCTGCTACCTGCTGGCGTTTTTTGATGGCGCAGTCGATATGGTGCCCGCCGATGCTCCTGCTGCCGAGCCGACGGTTCAGGTCACTCCTGGCGATCAGGTGAAGTGGGAAGAGGTTAAGGGTGGGGTCCAGATGGCCGTCATTCACGGCAATCCCAAGGAAGGCGCTTTCCAGGCCCTCTTTCAGTTCCCCGCTGGAATGACCACCAACGTGCACACTCACTCCAGCACCTTCGCTGGTGCGCTCCTCTCGGGATCGCACGAGCGTGGGGCTGCCGCGGACCAACTGGTCGCTCTGACTCAGGGTGCGGTGTGGAGTGAGCCTGCCGGATCAGCGCACATGGAGAAGTGTGGATCTGAGAGTCCCTGCACCTTTGTTGGTGCCATGGACGGTGCTCTCAACACTGAGGTTGTGGAATTGAGCACGGCTGCTGATGCCGCTCCCGCTGCCGATGCCGCTCCCGCTGCTGAGGCTGCTCCCGCTGCTGAGGCTGCTCCCGCTGCTGAGGCTGCACCTGCTACCGAGTAGGTAATCCCTGGGCCGCTCTGCCTTTAGGGCCTCTTGTGCCCGGGACCCTGCACACTCCGTGGTGGTTGGTGAGAGGTCCCTATCTGGTCCAGACCCTCAGCCGCGCGCGACCGACTGGGCCCTCTTCGATTTGCTGGATGACGCCCTGGTCATCGACGAGCATCGTGACAGGTAGCTCCGTTACGCCATAGGCGGCCTCGACCTCGGCGCTCGACTCCAGCACCGGGAAGCCGATGTCGTGCTCGTGCCGGGCATCGGCGAGGTCATCGAGGCTACCGGAGTCGATGGCGACGCCGAGCATCTCGAGCTCGGGGTGCGCTTTGGCGAAAGAGGTCTTGCCGGCCAGTTCTCCGATGCAGTCGTCGCAGTCTGTGCTCCAGAAGGTCAAGATGACTGGCACACCGCGCAGCTGGCTGAGGGTGAAGATCTTTCCATCCGTGGACTCGAGAGCAAACTCAGGTGCAGCCATGCCCACTTCGACAGCCAGGGTTGGCGCCAACATGATCTTGATTACGAGGCCGAGCAGGATCAGTACTGCAATCAGGGCGACCCACTTGCCATTGACCTCGCTCAACGCCTCTGAGAGCGCTTCTCCACCACTCGACATCTCTCTACCTCCGCCATTCGTGCCGCGGGAGTGATCCCGCCGTGCGTTCTACTTGACCCACAGTGTGCCCCAACTATCGAGGCCGCACGCTCCCACGTGGTACTTCGAATAGCCGCTGCTGTAGTTCGAGGAGTAAATACCCATGCGTTGCCACGAAGGGCAGCTCCCACTAGACCAGCTGGGCAGTCCACCGCTGAACCAGAAATTTGGCGAGTGGGACCATGACGGGCTGCTCGAGTAGCTGCCCGTGGCGTAGTCGCAGTCGTTGTCGCTGGGGTCCATGCTGTTGGATTCCCAGGTGCAACCTGCCCTGCCGAACTTCTTCAGGTTCGAGATGGCCTCGTACACGATGCGAATACCGATGGCGTTGCCGTTCTCGGATTTGATCTGGTTGATTCGGGTATCTGAGAACTTGTGGATCGCATCCGAGCCTGGGTCTGCGCGCACGATCTGTGCCTCCTGGCCCATGCTTCCGGCGGTCATTACCTGGCTCTGATTGTTTCCGTTCACGGCGACCAGCGTCCAGCCTCCTCCGTCGCCCGTCATGTCGCAGCTAACCTGGAAGGCGCCCGTGCTCGTCGGGTCGATCCAGTAGCGGTCGTCGCTGGAGCCGGGATTGTCGGTCAGAATCTGGTTGCATGATGAGCTCGGGCAGCTCGCTCCGCTGCCGTTTGCCAGTTCGCTGCCGTCGCAGTCGTTGTCGACTCCGTCGCAGGTCTCGGCATTACTGGGATAGCGGGTAGGATCGGTGTCATCGCAGTCATCATCTGCTGCCCCCGCTCCACCGGCATCTCCGTCTGCCCCGCAGGAGGTCACCCCGTCGTTGTCGACATCGAAGTCCTCATCGGTTGCGCCGTCGCAGTCGTTGTCGCTTCCGTCGCAGGACTCCGTGGCTCCAGGGAAGACTGCCGAGTCTCCGTCCACGCAGTCCGCGCAGTCCAACACGCCATCGCCGTCACCATCGCTCTCCCCGCCGCCGTCACCGACGGTTGTCACAAAATCAGCGCCGCCGATGCAGTCATTGTCTTCGCCATCACACGACTCGGTACCGCCGGGAACGTTGCTGTCATCACTGTCATCACAGTCCGTC
This sequence comes from uncultured Rickettsiales bacterium, assembly GCA_964512375.1. Lineage (GTDB taxonomy): Bacteria > Myxococcota_A > UBA796 > UBA9615 > UBA9615 > UBA6601. Next base: position 9,818 of record CAZEIY010000118.1, read on the forward strand.
GCGTTCGCGAAGAAGCCCGTTGGCTGAGTGCATGCCGTCTGCGAGATCACGCTACCAGCGGCTCCGTCGCCGTCGTTGTCGCCGTACCAGGTGATACCCGTTACGTCGGGGTCATTGTCATCAATGAGTCCGTCGCAGTCGTTGTCCTCCCCGTCGCAGATCTCGTCGGCGAGCTGTGAGATCGCCGCGTTGCCGGGCTGGCAGTCCACCGAATCGATGATGCCGTCAGCGTCCGAGTCGGTGAACTGCGGCAGGTCGAGGCAGAGCCAGGCGCTGTTCTGGGCGCTCCAAGCTGCGACTTGACCATCGGAGCAACTGAGCATCGTGAGGGTGTCGGTGTTGGTATCGACCGTGTGATCTCCGCTGGAGTAGCCGTTGTTGGCGACGAAGGCGTCGACCTGCGTTTCAGTGAGCTGGGTGT
>CAZEIY010000118.1:10248-10496 GCA_964512375.1 uncultured Rickettsiales bacterium
TCCCAGGCTCCCAGCAGATCGCTGTACTTGGCGACGTAGCCGTCGGCGCAGGGCAGGCCGAGCAGGGTGTCTGTGTCGGTATCGCCGTCCGCCAGATCCGACGGCACGCCAGTCAGCTCGCTCCAGTCGGGTGGGGTGCCCAGCCAGTTGCCATCTCCGTCGATGACCACGCTGCCATCGACAGAGACTTCAGCGGCGTCGAGTGCGCCATCTACCGTGACCTCACTGGCCTCGACGGTGCCTCCCTC
>CAZEIY010000119.1:0-4449 GCA_964512375.1 uncultured Rickettsiales bacterium
TGCCTTTGCGCGGCACTGCGGCTTTCTCCACGCGGTCGAGGACCGGGAAATTTCCGTCGAGGGTCTCTGTGGCACGTCCTCTGGCGCCCTGGTGGCGGCGATGTGGGCGGCGGGCATTCCCGCGGCCGATATCGTCCAGCGACTGAGCGCACGCAGACCCTTATCTCTTGTCCGTCCATCGGGTACCCCGTGGCGAGGGATTTGTTCGCTGAATGCGTTCATTGCACAGCTGAGAACCTGGTTGCCGGCAACGTTTGAAGAACTCTCTCACCCTCTTGCTGTTGGTGTGATGGACGAGCGGAGTCGCGGCCATCTGCTCTCGGAAGGACCACTTCCCGAGGCGGTGGCGGCTTCCTGCGCGGTGCCCTACCTGTTCGCACCGGTCGTGGTTGATGGTGTGCAGTATGCCGATGGCGGGGCTGTCGATCGGTTGGGCTTTGAGCCATGGAGCAGGCTTCGTGGGGATCGCGAGCAGCTGGTGCACCTGGTGGAGCGCAGTGCCGGTGCTGAGACGGTACTGCCCCCGGGGGTTTCCGTCGTCAGAACCCCGCGGTCGGGAGCGAATTTCTGGTCGCTCGGTGACTTCGTCGGACAGGTGGAAGAGGCGCGGAAGCTCTCCCTCGAGATCTTCTAGCTGGGAGGGGAGTCCTCTACCGGGTCGGCTCCATCGCCACCGACGGGGACGTCTTCGACAATGCCACAGTGCGTCGCGGTGAAGCTGTAGTTGCCGATGCTTGACTGCAGGTAGCCAGTGACTGCGCCCTCAAGGCTGTAGCTGTTGATGATGAGCGAGTCGTTTTCGCTCTCGGCGTCGTCACCGAATTGAGCGGTCACATCACGTCCAACCCGAACCGGTGGTTCGACAGGGACGTCGTCATCATCGTCGCCCGCCGATGAGTTGCCGTTGCCCGTCTGTCCTGTGAAGAAGGCCGCGTTGTTGTAGTCGGAGTCCCCCTCCTGCAGCCACGAATACAGTGAGTCGAACTCTCGGTTCCAGCCAGCTACGTCGACCCCGAGGGTGAGGTAGACCTCGACGAATTCAACCTCAGTGGCCAGGTTCCACCATGCCAGGGCTCCTCCCCAGTTGAGCTCGCTACAGTCTACGTTGGAGTCGACCAGCACGAGGCGACCCTGCCAGGTGTCCTGCCACCCACCATTGTCGATGACTGTGAAGAGCGCATCGCTGAAGGAATTGCCTGGAGGACCGCTGTCGTCGTCATCTCCGCTTCGATTGGGTGCGCAGCCGAGCAGGAGTGGCAGGAGACTGCAAGCAAGCACGATGCTTGCGAGGGGAACTCCTGCAATGAGGGGGCGAATTGCCATGGTGGCCTCCGGGGCGGGTGTGGTGCAGTCTACCTCTGGACTCGCTCTAACCCAAAGCAAGGCTCGCGCCAGTTTCGAGTGCACTCTGCTACCTTGCCCCGCATGAGCCCATCAGATCAGGCACCATATTCTTCTCCAGATATCTTCTGGGGTGACCTTGCGGGTGATGACGAGCAGTTCTCGCGGTTGCGCGCGTTTATGTCGACACACATACCGTTTAATCGCTACCTGGGAGTGCAGATCAGAGCAATATCGGAGGGTCGGGCAGTGCTTGCTCTACCCTTTAAGCCGGAGTTGATCGGAGATCCTATTCGGCCAGCCCTTCATGGCGGAACCATCTCAATGCTTGCGGACACGGCAGGCGGCGCCGCGGTTCTGGCTGGTGTGCGCATGGAGGCTCTGGTCTCGACCATCGACCTCAGGGTCGACTACTTGCGCCCTGGAGCGCTCCTGGAGTTGGTCGCTGAGGCCTCTCTGGTGCGCCTCGGCGGCCGGGTCGGTGTGGCTCGAATTCAGGTCTGGCAGGACTCTGATGAGGGCAATGCTTCGAATGAAGCGCGCTCCGCTGGTGACGACGCACGGCGCCTGATTGCCGAGGCGACCGGAGTCTATTCGGTGCGTCGACCCCAGTAGCGACGCAGACTCAGCGCAGCGAACAGGGTGAACCACAAGGACAGGCTCGCCCCGGAAGAACTGCCCGAGGTGAGGCATTGGCAGCTCTGTGCCTCGGTCTCGCCATCATCGTCATCCCCAGCCGGAATGCTGTCGTCGTCATCGCCCTTGTCGCAGCCTTCGTCGATCTGGTGGTTGCAGTTGTTGTCGATCTCGTCACACACCTCAGCGGCTGTGGGTCTCACATCTGGGTTGTTGTCATCGCAATCGCCGGCGAGGGTGCTGATTGCGTCGCCATCCTCGTCGCGATCGGGGAGCGCGTCCAACAAGTAGATTCGACCGCGCTGGAAGTCGTTTTCCGTGTCTCCTTCGGTGTAGTTGGGCTCACCGATGAGCAGCTCGTCGTAGCCGTTTCCGTCGAAGTCCTGTATTGCCGCGAGAGACGAGCCGAACCAAGCATCTCGGTGCGATCCGACGATGCGATACGTCGCTTCACTACTAGCGAGCTCTGCTGGCCACTCGCTGAGGCCTTCGAAGATGTACACGGCGCCCTGGCCGACTCCGTCGTAGGCTGCCTCAGGAGCGCTGACTGCGAGGTCGGGAAGGCCATCTGTGGGAGAAGAAATGTCACTCATCACCGCAACGCTCGCGCCGAAGCGACGGTCAGAGAACCCGCCGATCAGCTTGAAGTCGGGGGTCGCGCTGAGGCCCCCGGTGTTGCCAAAGAACACCCACAGGTTCCCCCGGTCCTCGCGGTTGGGGTCGTTCTCCGCGGGTGCCAGCCTCTCTTGCACAAAGAGGTCATCGATGCCGTCGCCATTCAGATCGCCCAGCGCGAGACTACCGCCGAGGAACTCCCCGCCTGGGATGGTGACGTCGGGGCTTGAAGCGAGTCCGGCTGCTGCCCCGTACCAGACGAAGACTCGTCCCTCGTTGTTCACACAGCCTGGGGCGCTGATTGCCAGATCAGCCAGCGAGTCGTTGTTGAAGTCGCCGACCAGCGCGTCCTCGCCAAACTCTGAGCCGGGAACCTCATCAGAGCACTCAGTGAGCGTGGTGGAGAGCTGATCCAGAGAGGTGCTGCCTGCATAGCTGTCACTTGAGTACTGCACCCAGGCGCGATGGAGGAGCTCAGAGACGATGACAATGTCCGAGAGTTGATCGCCATCGAAGTCGCCACCGAGCGCACGGCTCGGACGGGTCTGGGGGGGGATCAGCGGGAGCTCATCCTGGAGGTAGCCGTCCCACCGGGCTACGGCCTGGTTGGCCAGCAGCTGGTCAGGCCATCCGCTGCCGCCACCGGCGTGCAGAAGGACCTTGCCAGCTTCACCCGCTTTGGGTTCAACGATCAGGAGGTCGGCATTTCCATCTCCGGTGGCATCTGGAATCACGGAGAATTGAAAGACGGCGTCACCGCCCACCTTGCCATCCGAAATACGGACGTCGTACCAGTCGGCGTGCATGTGCTCCCGGGGAAGTTCGCTCCGGCCGAAATAGATCTGCACCGTCGACTCGAAGGTAAGCGGCCCATCATCCTGGGGCGCGCTGACCACGAAGTCACCCAGGCCGTCTCCATTGAGATCGCCTGGACTCTTGACGGTCCAGCCCAGGTTGTCGTGCCACTGTGGCCCCAACCAGCGCAGGCCGATGTTGTCGAGCGGCACTTCGATGGCATCCGCCAGAGCAGCTACAGGAAGCAGGGCGAGCATGCTGGCCAGCGCAAGGGGCAGCGTAGTTTTCAGCCACCTTTGGTGGTTGCTGCTGGGACGTGTTGGGGCAGCAGGACGCATTTTGATTCTCCGGCGCTTCTGATGGCCACTCAAGTCTAGACTGAATCGTCGCGATTCCGTGCTAGGGGCTTGGCAAGGAGGCTTTTCAAGTACTGCTCGGGGCACTATCGTGCCGCACCATGTCGATTCAAATCATAAGTTCAGATCTCTTGAGTGTCCGTTTCGTCGCCTCGGCGACATTGTTTGGCCTGCTCTCCGCCGTTGTCATGCTGTCCTCTTGTGGAGGTGGCGAGCCGGAGCCAGTTGTACGTCTGCCTGGCGACGGAGTCGATCCGAGCATTCTGGCCGCGGCAGATGAGGCCAGGGCCGGGCGCATCGGAACGGGTAGCGCCGAAGCCGCTGCCGTGTTCGGCGGCATCTCAGCTGAGGGTGGTGCCGGTGACATAAAGCTCTACAACTCGCAGATCCAGGTCATCATCCAGGGTGCCTACAAGAGTCATGGCTACGTCGAGGTGGGCGGAAACATCATCGACGCGGATATCGTTGATCCTCGAGGTTCTCTGGGAGGGGACGCCATCGACGACGTGTTCTTCGCCTTCGGAGCGATGCGTCTCTTCGAGGCTCGCGAGGTCGTGGTCATAGCCGACGGCAGCGATGGTGGAGCGGCAATCGTTCGGGCTACGGGTGAAGATGTGTCATGGCGGTTTATTCAGGGCGCGGTGGAGGCAGAGGAGCCGCTTCTGGCGAGCCAGGAGCGACATACCGATCTGCCGGGCCGCTTTTG
>CAZEIY010000119.1:4459-10470 GCA_964512375.1 uncultured Rickettsiales bacterium
TCGACTACCTGCTTGCTCCGGGTGCCGACACGGTGGAGATGACCGTTGTGTACTCGAACACGGGCTCTGAGACGAACCACTTCAACCCGACCCTCGGCATCATGGCATCTGATGAGGTCCTATGGCCCTGGGCTGCTGACGTTGGACTGGAGGGGCCTGAGGTCTTCGGTGATGACGTGATGTCAATTGGATCTACGGGCAAGTACGGCGAGGCCACGCTGTCCCTCTGGAAGAACGAGGGAGGGATGGACCTCCTCGGCGCAACGGCGATCGTCTCGTCGGTCGGTTTCGTGGCAGTGAGTCATGGTTGGGTTGATCTAGCCCCTGGTGGGAGCCTCAGCCTCGCGTACAACTTCACAGTGGCAGCCGACACGCTTCAGGCTGAAGCAACGCGCCGCACGGTGCAGGGGGAGACACTCGCCTCGGTGTCGGGTCAGGTGGTTGATGCTGCGGGAGGTTCCGGCATTGAGGGTGTCCGGGTGCACTTCGCTAACTCGACTGTGGAGCCGCCGCTTATCGCCGGGTTCACCTACACCGATGCAGAGGGCAACTTCACTGCTCAGGTACCGCCAGGCGACTGGGATGTCTACGCAGTGGCGCGTGGTGTCCCTGAGCACGTTGACCTGCCTACTGGAGCGGGACGCTATGCGCCCTATGCTAATCCACAGGTGAACGAGGCAGTACTCGCAGTGCTACGTGGTGAATCGAGTCCGCCGGCTCGTCCTATGGCGACCGGGCGTACGACCCCGCCAGCGCAACAGGTGACTGCGTCAGTTGATGCTGCCGTCGAGGGCTTACAGTTTTCCATGGAAGCCGCTGGTCGACTCGAGGTCACTGTCCATGACGATGGTGGCCGGTTGCTTCCCGCCGTCGTAGAGGTGGACTATTCAGCCGGTTCTACGGTGGCTCCGAACGTGCCCGCTGAGCTGCGCAAGGCTATGGGACTACCGACCAGTACGACGGATGCTGCGTGGCTCTGGACTGGTGACGGTTCTGCTTCGATCCCGCTGACTCCGGGGAGCTACGACATAACCGTTCAGCACTCCTTCCGTCACGAACGGTCGTTTGTTGCGGGTGTCGAAGTGGTGGCTGGAGAGGTCGCGAGCCTTGCCCCCGTTCTTGCTGAGACGGTCCCTCTGGACGGCTGGATGTCTATGGACTCGCATCTACACGGCTCTCCCAGCAATGACGGCAAGCTTGGCATGGAGGATCGACTCATCGCCTGCGCAGCGACCGGCATCCAGATACCAGTGACCACCGACCACGACCGCATGGTGGACTACCGCCCCCTCGCTACGGCTCTTGGCCTCGACTCGCGAATGACGGTCATGCCAGGCGTTGAGGTCTCGCCGGTGTTGCGAGGGCATCACAACCTCTTCCCCGTCGAGCCCGATCTCTCGCTCCCCAATGGCGGGACTTTCGAGTGGTGGGGTCCTATCGAGGACACAGCGGATTTTCATTCAAGGGTTCGAGCTTCGGGTGAGGAATACAGCCTGATTCAGGCGAACCATCCCCGCTCGGGTCTCTTCGATTTCGCAGGACTCAACTCTGAGACGGCTACTCCAGCACGTCCAGACTTCTGGTCCTGGGACTTCGATATGTTCGAGCTCATCAATGGGAAGCGGGTCGGCGCATGGACAGAAGTACGTGACGATTGGTTTGGGATGCTGAATGCAGGTCATCGCAACGTTCCAACCGGGGTCTCTGATAGCCACTCTCGTCGCTCGTCCTGCGGTTACGGGCGCACAGACGTTTATCTGGGTACCGACGATCCGACAGCAGTCACTCCCCAACTGCTCAGTGATGCGTTGCGTGCTGGGCACGTCGTGGTGGCGGGTGGGCTCACCATGCGAGTGACGGCGAGCGACGCTGGCTCGAGCTGGCTCCCTGGAGACCTGGTGGAGAGCGGGAGCGCAAGCTTCTCAGTGAAGGTCTCGGGACCCACCTGGCTCGTGCCCGGCGTCTTGCGACTCTATAAGAACGGCGAGATCCTTCAGGAACTGCAGTTCCCTGAGACGGCCACGGACGGCGTGTGGCTTGAGCAGGATCTGTCGGTCAGTACCGACGGAGATGCCTGGTTTGTCCTGGAGGCTGAGGGCGATGACAGTCTCGGTGGTATCTGGGGCTCTTCCATTGCTTATGCGGCCAGCAATGCGTTCTTCTTCGATGTCGATGGTGATGGTTGGTCTGGACCCGCCGTCGAGACGAGGTGACGAAGCTCTCGCTTCGCCACCCCGTGACGACGATCCCCTGGCGGCACATTGCGGTTCGGGTGATGACTGCCCTCAGGTGCTGATCGGTCGACTTCGCTCTTCCCGCCCGGGAGTGGCTCCGTCGACACATCCCTTCACTGCAGAGCCTGTGCCAGCGCACAGGGGTGCGGCGGATCGGACTCCATGCATGCGTTCAGGCGGTAGAGGCTGCCAGAGTGCGGTGTCGCTGTGGTTGTCTGATGTTGTGCGGACGCTGTCCGCTCCCGGACACCTGGTCCGGTAGGCAGGTCGCTACTGGCCGACGTCAAAGACCTTGTCGATGTGGCGCCCAGAGTGCACGGTAATGCTCTCAGTGCGGTCCAGTTCTTCGAGGGGATTGGCGACTCGAATCTTGTGCTTGCCTGGTGGAAGTTCGAAGCCCACGAGAGGGGTGGTGTTGACGAACTCACCGTCGATGAAGACCCTGGCATAGCCTGCGCTCACCGATACGCTGATAGTGCCGCTGTTGCCCTGTGCCTTGCGCTCCATCGCCCGCTCCACGACGACCTCTTCACCCTTGCGCGGCGCGTTGACTGCTGCTTGCACCGAGCGGTAGCCATCCTTGCGAAACTCGACCTTGTAGAGTTGGCCGGCATCACCTTTTGTCCATGAGAAGGGAGTCGTTCCCTGACGTCGTCCATCGACGAAGATCCGCGCTCCGGATGGATTGGAGCGAAAGGCGATGAGCGGTGGAGCACTTGCGTCCCCACTGCGGCTGACGGTTGGGTCCAGGAAGGTGCTTCGCTGGCCAGACTGGCTGCGAGCGGTGCCCTCGCGTGGCCCCATGGGAGCAGCGGTAATAGGGGCACTGTTGGAGCGTCTCCCGCGATCCGGCTTTGATTCTTCACGACTTGGCTGGTCGATGTTGGCGACCTCCTGCTTGCCAATCTGTACCGAGCCCTCCTCCGCACCATCCAGCTCGAGAGATGAAATTTCCTTCTCAGTGAGTTTCACCTCGATGCGATAGATCTGTCCGGGCTCCAGTTCGAGGCCGGACTTGAGACGACTCTCGTAGCCTCGAGCCATCACCACCAGCTTGTGTGGGACGCCGGGCTCGACCCGGTCATATCGGGCCCGAATAGGCCGACCATCGAGGAGAATCTCTACATCCTTGAGTCCGGCAGGTGTCACGTCGACGACGACGGTGCCAAGGCCACTTCCGGTGTCGTCTCCGGTCAGGATTGGGCTGAGCAGCAGGCCGACAAGAAGGACTGTGAGCAGCATCACGACGCCGAACCCAGCGATGAGTAATCGGCTGTTCTTCTTCTTCCTATTTCGTCTGCCCCCCTGCGTGATTTTGCTGTTATCTCTCCGCCGCTTCGTCTTGCTCTTGTTGCGTTGGTTGCCACTAAAGGTGAGGTCGTCACCACCCTTGAAGGCTGCGACGAGCTGAGTTCCTCGATCCAGCCGTTCGCGTTCGCGAAGGATTTCCTCGCCGAAGCGCGCACGAAGCCAGGTGGACACGTGCGGAGCCAGGCTCGAAGTGGTGTGGGGGAGTAGGAAGTTCTGTAGGTCGGCCTGCATGTGGCAGGCTTCCTGGTATCTCTCGCCGATCTCTGCTGTGAGGGCCCGCATGCAGATCTGCTCGAGCTCGGGAGGTACGGTCGGGTTGAACGAGGTGGGTAGAGGTATCTCGCCAGCGCGGACTGCATCGAGAGAGGCGAGTCCCGTCTTCCGCTTGAACAGACGATTACCGGTCAGCATCTCCCAGAGACAGATGCCCAACGAGAAGATGTCCGATCGGTGGTCTATGGGTGCCGCCATCGCCTGCTCCGGCGACATGTACTGGAACTTGCCCTTGAGCACGCCGGACTCTGTGGAGTCACTTGCCGACTCCGCCTTGGCGATGCCGAAGTCGACTACTTTTACGTGTCCGCCGTAGCTGATGAGGACATTGGACGGGGAGATGTCGCGATGCACGATGTTCAGCGGCAGGCCGATGGGGTCGGTCTTCTTGTGTGCGAAGTCCAGCCCGCAGGCCATCTCATGCGCGATGAAGGCGGACACCTCGAAGGGCATGTACTCGCCGCGTTCGGCCTGCCGTCGCAGGATGCTCCGCAGGTCTTTGCCCTGCACGGACTCCATGGCGATGAAGAAGCTGTCTTCGATCTTTCCGAAGTCGTAGATCTGAACGATGTTTGGATGGGTAAGCTCGACACTGAGCTTGGCCTCATCGATAAACATCTCGACGAAGTCCTCGTTGCCGGCGAACTGACTCAGAATCCGCTTGATGACCACAACCTTTTCAAAGCCGGAGTGGCCGAAGCTCTTGGCACGAAAGATCTCGGCCATGCCGCCCACTGCGACCTTGTCGAGCAGGAAGTACTTGCCAAATCGCACCGGTTGAAAGGGTGTCGGCGCACCCTTCGCACTGGGGCCCGGGCCCAGACTCCTGTGTTGTGAGTCAGCCACAACTGCACCGCAGCTGGATGGGCTCACGAACTCGACTATCTTTCAGCATTCTGAGGAGCCCTCGCACCCTTCTGCAGCCTCGAATGTCGCACTGCCACTCAGCTGGGGAATGGGCCGGGAGCGAGCTTCAAGGTAGTGAATTCGTGCAGATACACGAACCCCATCGAACCAGTTAATTACGTCAATATAGGCCGCGTGGGCAGGAAGTCTCAATAGTGTTGGGTATGTAGCAACTCGCTAGCGTGTACCGCCTGCCCCCGCGCCGAACGCCAGACCGGGACCGTTGACCATCTCGTCGCAACTGAATTGGTTACGGAGGGTCACGATCTTGTTACCCGAACTGTCCTCGGAGGTACCGGTGAGGATGCGGCAGGTGCTGCGGTACTGCTCGAAGGGAGTCTCGTCGGCACCATCGGGCTTGTTTGTGCGGCTGAAGTGCTTGCGGCAATCCGAGACAGCAGAGCCGTCATGGGCGAAGGGAAGGTTGCTTCCGTCGGCCTCGCAGTCCGCGAGATAGTCAGCGATCTCAGCGCACAGCGTCTGACACTCGTTAAAGCAGCCGCTAGCGAGAGGAAGGGTCAGGGCGAGGAGGAGGGCGTGAATCTTCACCTGAAGTGCTCCGTGGGCTTTGAAGGCCTGTCAATTGGCCGGCTGTGGTCCGAGCGCGCAGGTGCTCGTCTCGCAGCAGGACTGTCTGGTGTCGGGGTCTGAACTGTTGCGGAGACTCTCCACCTCATCAATCAGGTCGGCACACACAGCTGGTTCCTCTTCAGCGACCAGGTGGCCGCGGTAGTCAGCGATGCACACGATGCGTGCATCATCGGTGTCGAGTTCTCCGCAGACATCCTGACGATAATCGAACCAGATCGTGCAGAACTCCTGGCACGCAGTATCGCAGGCGCTTATCAGGAGGATGCTGGCCACTGCCAGTGGCGCGACCCATCTGTGCAACGTTGCCATGCAGCGTCAAGGCCTCCTTTGAACCGACCGCGGCATGCTCGCATGGGCCTTGCGGGTGGTCAAGGAAGCGCTGGCTCGTGACTGGACGCTGCTCGAGATGGGAGCAACAATGCGCTCATGACCCGAGCGACGACCCAGGCCATGCGCCACTGCGGCGTTCTGCAGATTGAGCCGACGGACTTCTGCAACCTCACGTGTCCAATGTGTCATCCGCAGCAGGGTTTTCGTCCGAACCTGCATGGGGATCTGCTCAAGGGCTACATGGACACAGCCCTGTATCGCAAGATCATCGACGGTATCGCCCGTGGACGAGCTACTTTCGATCACCTGATCTTTCAGTGGTTGGGTGATCCGAGCCTCCACCCTGAACTGTTCAAGATGCTCGAC
>CAZEIY010000120.1:0-10457 GCA_964512375.1 uncultured Rickettsiales bacterium
GCGGCTCAGGTAGATCGAGGCCATCTCAGACTTGGCGTAGGGGTTGTCTGGGTCCAGGTCGAGGACGATCTGGAGCTCGGACTCGGCCCGGTCCATGTGGTGTAGCCCCATGAGCGAGTTGCCCTTTCCAAGCCGGGCGAGGAGGTCAGAGGGACGATGAGCCAGAACGCGGTCAAAGTAGTGGATGGCACTCTCATGCCGGTCCTGGTTAGCGAGCAGCCAACCCATGCCCAGGCAACCCATGCGATGCATGAAGTGGTAGTAGTCGGGGTTGGGAGACTCGGAGACTTTGCTCTCAAGCCAGCGCTGTAGTGCGGGCTCCAGGAGTGCCTGTGCTTCAGTGTAGTTCTGCTGAACGATGGCGAGGTGGCCCCGGCCAATGGCCGACCCCGGATCGGACGGCGCGAGGGCGGCAGCCTCATCGAAATGCGCTCGGGCACCGTCGTAGTCCTTGTTGGACATGAGCATGAAGCCTCTGACCACCAGGGCGTGATCTGTTCGCTTCAGGGTGATAGCTCGATCGATGAAGGAGAGAGCTCCTTTGGTCTTGTGAGCGTAGTAGTAGCGCAGAGCCGCGGAGAAGTTGGCTGCTGCGTCATTGGGATCGGGTGTCAGTTCCTCAAAGTCATCGGCTGGGTCATCGTGGGCGGTGCCCATCTTGGAGTACAGCACTCCCAGCGCCTGGTAAGCGCAGTTCCAGTGACTTCCGTCGCGATTAACCAGTGCCTCCTTGAGGTACTTCTCTGCTTCGGGGTACTGCTCCATCTGGATCAACGCGGTGCCTACGATGTTGCGCGCCTTGCGCAGTTGCTCCTCGGTTCCGTTGGCGGCGGCCAACTCGATGGTCTTGAGCGCGACGGTTCGGGCTTGTTCTGCCTGGCCGGTCTTGGTGTAGCCCTCTCCCAGGTGGTTACGGATCTCCAGGTCGTGTGGATAATGCTCAATAGCTGTTTCCCACATTGCGTTTGCCTTGTGGTCGTCGAAGAGCTCGTACATTTCTCCCAGCTGCACCATGGCGTCGACGCGGCGGGAATCGGCGGCGATGGCCGCTTCAAGGCCCGAAATGACCTGCTGTGCCTCAGCAAGAAGCTCTCCGTCTTGATCGGTCAGGCCATCTGTGGGCATCTGCAGCATGGCAAGGAGGACGAGCGTGCTTGCGTCTTGAGGCTCTTTGGCCAGTCGCGCTCTGGCGCCTTGAATGAGGGTCTGCTGTACAGCCGCTGCACCCTGGTAACCGTCATCCCTGAGCAGCTTCTTCAGCAGGTATTCGCGGGCGTCTCGGCGTGCCATCGCACCGGTGAGCCAGTCGGCATCCGTCAGCTTGTCGACATCGATGATGTTCTCGGGAAGCTCTGGTTCTCCTGGTTCGACAGGAGGTTCCGCGGAGGAGGGCGAGGCGTTGATGGTCTCGGCGTCGCTGAGGACAGTTGGAGTCTGTTCGACGGTCTTGTCACTGCTACAGGACAGGAGAAGGGCGCACAGACCCGGGACGAGCCAGTGAATGGAACGGGAGTTGGCGTCGGGGCGGGGAGACGACACACTTGGAGTCGATAGGGTCATCCTGGGAGCCTATCAGCCTGCTCTCATTTGTCGCTGTGGCTGGCGAGAGGCCTGGGCTGGCCCGGGAGGAAAGAACCGAAAGAGGCGGCCCCATTTCTGGAGTCGCCTCTCGAAGTTCGGTTCGGCCTTAGCCGAACCCTGCATCAGTCCGCCTCAAGGGCGGAGACTGCCTACAGGTGCTCGACGCCAACCTTGCTGACGTTGGCCTTCTTGACCTTCTCGGGCAGCCAGCTCGGACGGTTCGCGGGGGCGCTGACAGTGTCAACGCGGCCCTTGAACACGTGCACGCGCTTGGTGCCGCGCTCGCGAAGGCGAATGTCAGTGAAGCCACGGCTGGCGGCCTTAAGGGCTGCGCCACGGGGCTGTGCGTTACTGAACACGTGGTTGGTGTCATTGTTCTTCTTGTCGAGCAAGACGAAATTCTTCTTGGGTCGAGCTGCCATGAGTTTTCCTCCTTCAATGGTCTTCAGCGTTGCGAATAGCTCGCATTTGTAGTGTGCAAATGTCTAGCAGTGATTTGCGCCTCGAGGAAGGCCTAGTTGGTATTTCTTTGCCCGCCGACTGCGGGCTCTTCGCTGCACGGCTCTCCAGTCAAGCTGCAAGTAGTTGAAATGACTATGTTTTTCCTGGCACGGCAATTCGGCCGGACTGTGCAGAGTCCATCTCAAGAAAATGCAAAACTTTTGTCATGGGGCTCGGTTAAGCCCTGACTCTGCTCCTTAACGGCACCTCTGACACGTCATTTCAGGGGTCAGGAGTGGGCTGGTTCGACGCTGAAATCTTCTCAAGGAGACTCTTCGCCTCGTTGTCGTAGGGGAAATTCTGGATCGATCGACGCAGAAGACCGCGGGCCTCGTCGATACGCCCCTCCGCGATATAGATGCGCGCGAGCCCATTGAACTTCTTGTATTCGATGTTCGGATTGATCTCGATTGCGCGGTGTAGATGCTTGCGAGCCTCGTCGATACGGCCCTGCTGAAGATAGAGCAGGCCGAGGCCTTCATAGGGACAGGTGTAGTCCTTGCCACCTCGCTCCATGGCTCGGCGGAAGTCCGACTCGGCAGCCTGGGCGTCGCCTCGCATCGCCCGCAGGGTGCCCAGCTCTGCCAACGCGTAGGGGTTGCCTTCGTCCTGGTTGAGGACCCTCGTGAAGATCGTTTCGGCCTCGTCGAGACGCTGCAGAGCGATGAGTGAGTTTCCTGTGCCCAGCAGGGCGAGCAGGTCTTCGGGTTGCAGGGAGAGGATGCGGTCGAAGAAGTCGATGGCTTCGTCGTGCCGGTTCTGGTTGGCATGGACCCAGCCCATTCCGAGGCATGCCAACTGTTGGACCAGCTGGTAGTAGCCTGCAAGCTCGCCAGAGGCGCTGCCATGTTCGAGCCACCAGGCGATTGCAGGCTGTAGCTTGCGGCGGGCAGAGCTGTAGCGCCGCTTGGCGATATCGATGTGACCGAGGCCAACGTCAGGACCGGGACCTCCCCCATCGGCCCTCTTGGCGGTCTCGAAGAGTTTTTCCGCCTCCTCATAGCGCTTGTCGAAGAGCAGAAAGTAGCCCTTGAGTACCAGATAGGCTGGCTCCGGATTGTCGCGCGTTGCCTGTTCAATGTGGGCCAGAGCGTCAGAGAGCTGACCACTGTGATAACTCGATAGGGCATTAAGGTAGGCTTGCCGGGGGGTAGGGGCATGGTTGTTGGGCTTGTCGCCGCGATCGGTAGCGCGGCCCAGTCGTCGATACAGCTCGCCCAGCCCCTGGTACGCGCAGGCACGATGGGGACTTGCTGGCCCCATCGCTCCCGAGCGCCAGAGAGCTTCGGAGCGCTCGTACTCTCCGCGCTCCATATAGACGCGACCAAGGATGAATCGGGCTTCCTGCTGGGCAAAGTCCGCGGTTACTTTCTTCGCGTCGTTGAGAGTGTTCGATGCCGTGCTCTCGGCAAGCTCAAGGCTGCCTTGGTTGACGTATAGGTGCGCGAGCAGGTTCCGTGCATCGAGATCGGTGGGATCTAACCGCACGATGGACTCGCGCAGTTCTACGGCGCGAGCGAGGTCCGAGGTCTTGAGGACCCTCGCCAGGCAGTCCAAGGCCAGAATGCTCTCGGGGTTGATCCTGATGGCCGTCTCGAAAGCTTGTGCTGCGTCTTCGGGTCGGGGGCTCGCGTTCTGCGGAGCGCTGTTGCCCGGCGAGTAGAGCAGTCCGAGGGCCAGCGCCGAGCGTTCATCGGCGGGATGGGATTTCATGATTCGTTTCAGAGCAGCTTCGGCTGCGGCGAAGGCAGAGTCTGTGGCTTCCGTCTGGCTTGTTCCGACCAGTGCCGCTGCTTTGTGTAGTTCACCGTGAGCGGCGCCACCGTCAGCCAACACCGCGAGCAGATAGAGGTATGGGTCGGTCGAGAGGCGTTGTTCCTTGGCAGGCTGTTCTGGTGTCTCAGGTGGCTGGACCTCGATTTCGGGCCCCGGATTAGCGAGCGGGGCAGGGGCGTCGTCGCTGACCTCCGACTCGGCTTGCGTCGTGAACTCGACTACGGGTTCGCTCGGATCAGTTCGGCAGGATGTGCCGGTAATGACCAGCGCAGTGAGGAGTGAGATGCGATGTAGACGGTCCAGAGTTCAGTCCAGGCTTTGGGCGAACAGTTCCCGGTGTGCTGTGAAGTAGCGCGCGAAGACTCCAAGGCTGAACAGCGCGAGAACGGCAGCAGCCCAGGGCACCCATGCAGCCTGGAAGCCAAGAGGAAGCCAACGGGAAGCCAGAACGCTAGAGAAGAAGATGAGCGAGAGGACCCCTGAGATGAGGAATGGCCAGGACTCGGCGCGCCCTCGCTCGGCGACCACGACGTTATCGACTCCGCCGGTAGCCAGTTCCGCTGAGAGGGCGACAAGAATGGGCAGAACCGCAGCCTTGTAGGAGCCGGTGAGGCTCGGTATCAGCGCGCCGTGTCCGACGGCCCACAGTAGCCGCGAGTAGTCGGCCATCTTGAGTCCAGCCGAGCGGAAGGGAGCGAGGGCACCGAGGAGGTAGTCCAGCCCACTGATCCACGTGATCGCGACGATGACAATGAATTGCACCAATACTGAAGTCTCGATAGGCATCTGGCTGAGCGCAGTCCAGACGATAGAACCAGCGGCGACCGGGGCCGCGAAGTAGGGCGGCGGCCGCTCTGAGTGTTTGATCTTGTAGAACAGCCAGACGCCGAGAAAGGGTGCTGCAAGGAGCAGGCCCAAGACTACCAGCAGTTCGTTGTGGCTCACGTGGAGCTTGGTGCTCAAGAAGATCGTCCCCACTCCTCCCATCTGAGTGATGGTCTTCATCTTCGCGAGCTTGCTCGTGCGGATGTGCGCGCCGCGCAGCGAGACCGCTGAGCGCAGGGAGGTGACCAGCAACTCTCGGGAGAACAAGGCTCCAGCCACCCAGGCCGGGCATTGGACACTCGCGCCTCCAGCAACCAGTGGCAGGATGATTGCGGCCATGAAGATCTTGTCGGCGACTGGATCGATGAGGCCGCCGAAGCGGGTCGGCCCGTCG
The DNA here is from genome assembly GCA_964512375.1 of uncultured Rickettsiales bacterium. GTDB lineage: Bacteria > Myxococcota_A > UBA796 > UBA9615 > UBA9615 > UBA6601. Next base: position 5,078 of record CAZEIY010000120.1, read on the forward strand.
CGCCGTGCCATGAGGCCGTCGATAAAGTCGGTGAAGCCCAGGAAGACGAACAGGACGAGGCAGAGCCAGAGGATCGGCCCGGTTCCGTAGAGAAGCATCGCGCAGGGCAGCGGCAGCAGCACAATGCGCGCCATCGTCACCATGTTGGCTGTGATCTTCACTCGGACAACTCCCCTGAGGTCACCGCGCCTCGCCTAGCGGGTTGGGGCTGGGTCGCAGACGCCCCCCTCATCGACCTCGCCATCGCAGTTGTTGTCCTGGAGGTCGCAGATCTCGGGGAGTCCCGGGTTGTTCGCAGGGTCGGTGTCGTCACAGTCACCCTCGCAAGCCTCGACGCCATCGCTGTCATTGTCGGCGTGTCCTACCGAGCCGTCACAGTTGTAGTCGTTGTTGTCAGTGCAGTCGGACTCTGCTTGCCCCGGGTTGAATGCGGGGTCCTCATCATCGCAGTCGGCACAGCTCAAGAAGCCATCGAAGTCGCTATCAGTCTCTCCGAAGTCATCGTTGTCCGCGTATCCGTTGCAGTCATCATCGATGCCGTTGCACTCCTCAATGGCTCCGGGGAATACCGCGGCGTTGCCGTCGTCGCAGTCAGTCAGCCACTGGTAGCCATCCGAGTCGTCATCGACCTCGACACAGTCGGGGACGCCATTACTGTCGGTATCAGTGAAGCTCTCGAGGAGATCCCCGTCACAATCGTCGTCAACGGGGTCGCAGACCTCGGAAGCGCCCGGGAGGACTGCTGCGTTCGTATCGTCGCAGTCGCAGTTGGCACCGGTCAGGTCTTCATCACAGTCGCACGTGAGCATTCCATCTCCGTCGAGATCGAGCTCGTCGCCGAAGACCAGGCCGTTGCAGTCAGAATCTTCGCCGTCGCAGATCTCCTCAGCATCTGGATTGATGGCGGCGTTGCCGTCGTCGCAGTCATCGCACTGGTCGAATGTGTCACCGTCCTCATCTGCGATGCCGTCATCTACCAGGCCGTTGCAGTTGTCATCGCGGTCGTTGCAGACCTCGGGGGCGTCCGGGTTAATCCAAGGGTTGCCGTCATCACAGTCCTCTGGGAACTCATAGCCATCGCCATCGAGGTCTGATGAGTTGTCGTCATCGTCATCGTCGTCTGCGCTGTCGTCATCATCGCCGCCTACGCAGTCCGGGTGGCCGTCGCAATCGCTGTCGTAGCAGTCGTAGTCGCCATCGCTGTCGTTGTCGGCGCCATCCGAGCAGCCGCCCTCTTCATCTGTCTCGGAGTTGACCCCACAACTCCACGCGAAGAGGACGAGAGAGGACAGCAGGGCGAGGAGGGATAGTTGTCTAGAGCGCACGGTGGACTCCTAGAAGGAAGATGCCGGGAAGGTTATCAGAGGAGCGCGCTGCCGCCAGTGCGATCAGTCATCGAGTTGGAGATGGGTGTTGAGGATTTCCTCAATTCGTCGGTCGTCATCCATGTATCCCAGGACATTGCCGAGGATCTTGAGGTCTTCGTCGAGGATGAAGATGGCGGGGATGCCCCGGATGCCGACGGTCTTCATGGCGCCCCTTCCTACCCAGCCCTGCACGAAGGCGAGGTCACTCTCCCCGTCGAAGAAGTCCTGAGACTCTTGTTGTTTGGCATCTACGGACAGGGCAAGGGTAGTCAGACCGTGTTCCTTGTAATTGCGGGCCACCTCGTCGAGGTGAGGCATTCCCTTGATGCAGGGGCCGCACCATGTAGCCCACAGGTCGACGAGCAGCAGACCTCCCAGGTCCGAGAGACTCTGCTCGACCTCGCCGACCCTGTAGGAGAGGTCGGGGAAGGGTGTTCCCGTCGCGAATTTCTTTCGTTGCTCTGGACTCCTCTCTGTAGCCTCGGCCTTCTTGTCGCCTTCTTCCTTAGATTCGCGCTGCTCTTCTACGAGGGTGAGATAGGCCTCGGGCCCTTCTGGATGCCATAGACCCGCAGTGGGGAAGAGCCGCTCAAAGACCTCTCGGCCTTCCTTCTCGATGGGGTCATCACCGCCGCTCGCACCGTGGAGGCCTCTCGAGAGGTGTCCGACCGCATCGTGTGGTCTATCCAACTTGCTGTAGATCAGTCCCATGTGAAGGTGAAGTTCGGCGCCTGGAAGTAGCCGGAGAGCTTCACGTTGGCTCTTCGCAGCTTCTTCGTAGCGGCCCATCTTGTAGAGCAGCCAGGCGCGCGTATCGATGTACGAGGCTTCCTTGCGCAGCTGCGCCTTTGACCACTCCTCGAAGCCCCCGGGCCACAGCCGCGCCTCCATCGGTCGCCAGATCTCAGCTCGCACGGCCGTGATAGCGCTCTGGGAAGCAGCCAGCGCTTCTTCAGACCGGAGTCCGGCCAGGGCAGCCTGCCAGGCGAACTCATTGGCCAGTGATGGATTGTCCGGGGTCAGGGAGTAGGCGATCGCGAGGTCAGCTATTGCTTCGTCCACCCTGCCGAGGGTGGTCAGTACCCTGCTGCGAGTCTGGAGCCAGGTGGCGCGGACGGTGTCGTCGTTGCCTAGTTCGCCTTCTAGGGCATTCAGAGCGCTCAGGCGATGTTCGGGCTTGTACTTTCTTTTCGCGGTGCGGATCGACTTGTTGATCTTCGCGCGGCCTGAAGCTCCACTCTGGGCGTCCGGGTTCTTCCACAGATCATCAAGGGTCTTCAGACGTAGCTCAAGAGCAGCAGCAGCCTCTTTCTGTCCGGATGCCATGAATAATGAGCGTGCCGCTTCGAGTCGTACGAGCCCCCCGGACCTGGCGGCCTTCTTCGCCGCGTGCAGAGCATGCTTGCGAGCCTTCTCGAGGGTGGTCGGGTCGAGGATACTCTGTTCGTGGCCCCCCTCCTTTTCGCTCCGCTCTTCGGCCGCGACGTCCCAGCGGGGGTCCTTCCAGAGGGCTCTGGCATTGCGCAGGTTGACTGCGCTGTGTCGATAGGAACGCTGCAAGACGCTCAGCCATCGTCTATCAAGGGGGAGGTTCGCAGAGTCCCGCCCGAGCAGCGTGCGGGCCAGAGCCGACTTCCTGGAGAGAAGCCAGATCTGTTCGAGGACTGATTCTTCGTCACCTTCACAGGACTCAAATCGATAGGCGTGCCGTTGCCGCCACAGAGCAGCTGTGCGACGTTCCGGGTCCTCTGGAAGGGGCTGGAGCAGGGACTCCAATTCAGCACAGTCCTCTTTGCTTAGCGACGGTGACTCCCGGAAGGTAAATGAGAGGGCGCGTGTAAGCCGCCGCAGCTCGTCGTCGGGCTCATCCTCCAGCCAGTTGCGGTACTGCTCTCCGACGCGTAGAGACTCGTGGTTGCGGTACCAGCTCAGGATGTACCAGCGATGTGCGGCGATGTTCTCGGGCTGGTGATTCAGCAGTTCGACAACCAGGTCGCGTCCGGCTGAACTTCGACCCTGCAGCTGGTGGTAGCGGGCGAGCGCGAGCACTTCGTCGCTGTTGAGCTTGTTCTCCTCAGCCCGGATCGCACCCGGGCAGAGGAGAGCAAGCAGAACCGCTGTTTGGAGGAGTCGTTTGGGGGTCATCAAGGATCTCCAAACACCCCGTCGGGTCCGGGAAAGCTCTCGCCGGTGAGGAGTCGCCCTGGGCTGAAGTTGCCGACGCGCCCCGGCGCGAACTGGTGGGAGGTGTAGTCGGTGCCGTACACCTCGGGGTCCCAGAGGGTCAGGGAGGCTCCGAGCAGGGCGCTGGCAATGGTGGGGTCATAGCTCGCGGAGGAGATCTCGGTCAGGCCATCGGCAGCGATGAGGCGGACCGTGTCCTCGTCATTGTTCAACGCGAGCCCATGTTGGAGCGTGTCGTCATTCTCGGTGGTCAGGAACGTCGCATTGTCCTCGCTGAGCGCTGAGATGTCGCCTCCGCCGAAGACGACGATGGTGTGTCCGACGCCGAGCACTGTGCCAGCAGCAAAGACGTGCCTTGGACTTGTGTTCCCGGCATCCAGGATTCTCACGCCCGACAGGTCGAGGGCGGCGTCAGCAGCGTTGCCGATCTCGACGAACTCATCGTCACTCGAGTCACTGTCTGAGTCGCCGTTGATGTCGAGGCTGTTGGGATTCATCATCAGCTCGTTAATCACCAGATCACCGACCTCGGCTGCTGCCAGCGCCACAGTAATCTCGACGCTGTCTTCGGAGACGAGCCCGCTAACCGAAGCGGTGATGGTGCTTGTGCCAGAGCCAAGGGGTTGGGCGATTCCCGGGGTGTAGACCTTGAGGATGCTCTCGTCACTGGAGTGGTAGACCGCCTCCTCGGTGAGGTCCCAGACCGAGCCGTCATCGTAGCTACCCTCGACGATCAATGAGGAGGTCTCTCGGGTGGTGATGTCCGTGCTTCCGGTACGGACCGAGAGGCTCAGCAGAATCCCGTCCGGCCCTGCTGCGTCGTGGGCATCGGCTGAATCGTCGTCGTCGGCTGAATCATCATCGTCGCTGCACGCGCTGTCGTCGTCGTCGCCTGTAGAGCGGCAGGCGACGATGTTGAAGCAGAGAGAACAGGTGAGGAACAGCGTGAGGAGGAGGCGGGCGACTGTCATTGAAAGATCTCCAGGGCGGCGCCAATACCTGTTCGGTCGGACGCGCGGGGAGTGTACGGGATTGGTGGTCGTCCGGGGTGAGGAACCGCCTTGCGTATGGTTGGGAGTGGCTATAGAGTCCGCGCTCTTCGCTGATCGTGTGTCCCGCGCCGAAGCGGGTTGAGGGTCAGGAAGGAAGGGGAAGTGATGGCTGCTGAAGAGAATCTATTCAAACAACTCGAGGCGCTCGCCGGAGGGCGCGGCGCGCCGCCTTCTGGCAAGCCGATCTTCGCGGCGGTCGTCGTCGTGCTGTTGCTCCTTGTCATCAACAGTTCCTTCTACACGGTGGAGCCTGAAGAGGTCGGCGTTATCCTGCGTTTCGGAGAGTACGAGCGGGTCACAGATCCTGGCCTTCGGCTCAAGCTGCCCTCGCCGTTCGAGTCCGTGACCAAGGTGCCCATCCAGCGTCAACTCAAGGAAGAGTTCGGCTTTCGTACTCGGGAAGCTGGTGTGCGTACGAGCTACGAGGACGGCGACTTCCGCGGTGAGTCCTTGATGCTTACGGGTGACCTCAATGTTGCGGTGGTGCAGTGGATTGCCCAGTACCGTGTCCGGGATCCGTACAAGTTTCTGTTCAAGGTGCGGGGTGTGCGAGCGACCTTCCGAGACCTCAACGAGGCGGTCATGCGCCAGGTGGTCGGAGATCGCAGTGTGAACGAGGTGCTCACGATCGGTCGTCAGGCGATCTCGACAGAGGTCAAGGAGAAGCTCCAGGCGCTGTGTGATCAGTACGACACGGGCATTAAGGTGGAACAGATTGTCCTGCAGGATGTGAATCCGCCCGATCCGGTCAAGCCCTCGTTCAACGAGGTCAATCAA
>CAZEIY010000121.1:0-3794 GCA_964512375.1 uncultured Rickettsiales bacterium
CCCGCAGTCTGAGCTGATGTGACCATCTGAGTCGGCGTCTACGTTATCGGTGCCTTCATCACAGTCGTTGTCCAGGCTGTCGCCGCAGACCTCGGCAGCGCTGGTGTTGACGGTCGCTTCGGTGTCGTCGCAGTCGCCCGCGCAGGTGGTCTCGCCATCGCCATCGGCGTCGTCGAGATCGTCGGCGTCGCCGTCACAGTCCTCGTCGGCCACGCCGTCGCACACCTCTGTCGCGCCCGGAAAGGCAGCGGCATTGGCGTCGTCGCAGTCACCGCCAGTGCAGGTGTCAAACGTGTCACCGTCCGCATCCAGCGTGTTGGCCTCGGCATCGTCATCATCACAGTCGCCGTTGCAGTTGGTGTCGCCGTCACCATCGGTGTCGTCGAGATCGTCGGCGGTGCCGTCGCAGTCATTGTCTTCGCCATCACACAGCTCCACAGCGCCGGGGTAGGTGTCGGCGTTGGTGTCATCGCACTCATCGCAAGAGACATGGGTGTCGCCGTCGGCATCGAGGATGCCGTTGACGCTCGCGTCGAGGTCGTCGCAGTCGTCGCCGCCACAGGCAGGGTGATAGTCGCCATCACCATCGAGATCGGTGAGCTGGTCGTAGCCGGTGCAGTCCTGGTCGATGCCATCGGCGCAGATCTCCACGGCGCCTGGGTTGATGAGGGCACCAGTCAAGTTCCACGTATAATCAGCAGTCCACGTTTCGCTTGCGGCGACGCAACTTGCCTCATCAGTAAACGTCGAGCCCGAGCAAGTGCCGGGAGCTATACAGCTTGCCTCAGTGGTATACGTTGAGTCTGAGCAGGAAGGGGTGTCGTCGCAGTCGTCACCGCCGCAGGCAGAGTCAAACGAACCGTCTTGATCAGCATCTGGGCAGATTGTGATTGCGATGGCCGTGTTGTCGAGCAGTCCGGCCTCGTCTCTAGAGACCTCAAGACCATTTCCGGAGGTCGAACTTGTCGACGTTCCGCCGGTCTTATCTTGGATTCCTGCCGTCGCCGCCGCGCCGAAGTCGAAGTCGGGTTCGCCAACATCGGTGTCCTGATAGTGGAACTCGATGCTGCCGTCTGCATACAAGTGCACCTGAAACGATGCTGCACAGAAGTCGGGGGGACCGTTGTGGAAGTCACGCCTACAGACCTCTTCCCAGGAGATGATGAACCGTTGATTCGTGGTGTCGTGGTCGGTGTACACCCCGCCCGTGCTGGGTAGGATCAGGTCATCCCAGAAGACGGCGATGTCAACGTTGGCTGCAGCGCCACTGCCATTGGGAATCCCGGCGTTCGATCCATTGATGTTCTCGTTCGTCTTGAAGGCGAGGGCACCATCGACGCCAACCGAGGCTACTGAGTAGCTGTTGCCATAGAAGGGGAAGGCGAAGGGAAGCGCTACGTCAACTTCTCCGTGATTCGGGTCGGTTGATCCCGAGCCCATGTCGAGTGCAGTACCCGTACTGGCGATAGCTACGAAGTCGTAGGCGCCCGGAGCCCAGCTGTAGCCCGATGCATCGAAGGCGCTCTGCTGAGCGAGAGCCGTGCTCGAAATCAGCAGCGAGGCAGTGGCCAGGGACGAGAGGGCGAGGAGAAGGCGACTTCGCATGAGGGATACCTCGGTTAGTGCGGACTGGCGTGACAATTCTGGAGGGATCGGATGCCGAGATTGGCAGAACACGAACCTCCCCATTCGAGTTTTTCGGATCACATTAATACCTGAGGTAGGAGTGGGGATCTACCCCCTCGTTTTTGCCCGATGAGCTTGCAGGCAGTGGGGCTAAGCGATGGCGCGTAAGGAGCGCGTAAGGAGCGCGTAAGGAGCGCGTAAGGAGCGCGTAAGGAGCGCTGAAGGAGCGCTGAAGGAAAGCTTTCTAGAGCTCCCCCTCAGCGTCGGTCTCGCCGACTTATCGGGGTGCCGAATCGGTAGAGCAGTTGGGCTGTGAGGGTCTTACCACCCCCTCTGCGCAAGTGACTGTTCCACTCTTTGCCGCTCCCTGGATCTCTGATCACGGTGCGGTGCAGCCGGTTGAGTCGATCGCGGCGTACCTTCCCAGAGACGAAATGGAGCAGATACACCGTGCCATCCTCGTCTACCCGCTCGACAAGGGCGATGTGGGTGAATCGATCATCGCGAATCCCGTTGCCATTCCGGTCGTGAGTGTTGTGAAAGAAGGCGAGGTCTCCCGCTCTGGGGCGGCGCTTGTTGTGAACCCGCTTTGCCTTCTTGAGGCTCTTGTAGATGATCTCGGTGCCGGAATGACCACTGATCGTCGGATCGGCCAGATCGGTGCCGATGGTCGAGTAGCACGCACTGACGAAGCCAGAGCAGTCACTCCTGAAGGGCGTACGTCCGACGCGCACCTTTTCTTTGCCGAGCATCGAGACGCCCTGGTCGAGGACTTTGCGCAGATCGGATCGATAGCGACGTGAGCTGGTTGTGGCGCAGCCGGGCAGGAGGATTACGCCCAGTATGAGGACGATGAGAGCCCGCGAGAGAGAACGGCGCATTCTGGGAGTGGCGGGGTAACGGTGCACGGCAGGTACTGACTCTAGCAGCATGGTCGCTATGGCTGGAACGGCTGCGGCTGTGATGAGGGGATCTGTGCGGATCTTGGGCTGGCTGTGCGCGCTCATTGCTTTACTGTGGGGCACATGACTCCTCTCCGTGGAAGACAGCCCACTCGTGCGCCAAAGGTAGCGGTGCACGCTCACCGGGGGGGCGCCGGGCTGGCACCAGAGAACACAATGGCAGCCTTTCGACAGGCCGTGGCCCTGGGCGCCCACTACATCGAGCTCGACGTCCGGCTGTGTGCCACCGGCGAGCTGGTGGTGGTCCATGATGAGACGCTCGAGCGGGTTGCGGGTCTTGGTGAGAAGCCGGGCTCGCTGTCTCTGGCTGAGCTGCACGGGCTGGATGTGGGCTCTCACTTCGATCCTTCCTATGCATCCGAGGGGGTGCCCGCGCTGGTTGAGGTGCTCGAGGAGCTGGCGACCAGTATTCGATTCAATATTGAGATCAAGGAAGACGCGCTCTCTGGCGACGGGACCTCCATTGAGTTGGCTCGGGTGCTCTCATCGATGGGGTTGGCCGGTCGCTGCATCGTCAGCTCGTTCAACCCAGGGTCTTTGCGTCGGCTTGCCTCAGCCTGTTGCGTCCCGACCGGCTTGCTGTATCCCACCGATGGCGCAGGAGGTCTCAAGGATCGCATCACTCAACAACCGTGGATGGCGGCGTTGCTACCGGTCTATGCGCTCCACCCTCGAGAAGACCGGGTTGATGCTCAACTCGTGCGACGGGCGCATCTGCGCGGGCTCGCTGTGAACACATGGACCGTTAACGATCCCACTCGGATGAGAGAGTTGTTGGAGTTGGGAGTGAACGGGGTGATTACGGATCGACCCGATCTGGCCCTTGAACTACTGGCTGAAAGGGACCCTGCCGCAGCAGGTCAGTAGCGGATCGCCAACCCCATCTGCAGGGATCCTAATGAGGGGCCGTTGCGGGCCAGGTTGATGTCCGCGGAGAACCGGAACTGCAGCCTGTTTCCACCGAGCTCTATGCCGCCAAAGAGGCGGTGAAAGCGGAACATCCTTGGATCCACTTCGGCGCTGGCCTCGTCGCTCCAGGCAGAGACGCCAATGACCGAGTCAACGCTGACGGCCAGGGGCTTGGCGTGGCTCATGAGGAAGCCGTACCCCGCGAAGGGTGAGAAGAACATGTCGGGGTGGCCTGAGAGTCCCGGCATGAGGAAGGTGTAGCCCACCGAAAGGTCGGTCTCGAAGACGCCAAGTTCG
>CAZEIY010000121.1:3804-10439 GCA_964512375.1 uncultured Rickettsiales bacterium
GTCGGGAATGCGCTTCCAGCCGTCGAGAAAGGCCAGGCGTCCGTAGCCACCGATCAACATCTGCGCGGTGCCTGCGTGCCAGCCGACATCGCCTCCGACTTCGAAGGAGAAGGGCAGCCCCTTGCGGACGCGCAGGGTGGGTATCCACTGCACATTGCTGGGGTCTCCGCCCTCGGTCATGTCCTGCCACGGAGCGCTACCGTCACCCCCCAGGGGGCCTGCGTGAACGAAGGCGAGGCGATTGTCGAAGCTCACCTCGAATTCATAGAGTCCGAGCGAGCCCACCGACCATGTTGGGTGGGGAGAGATGCTCATGGAGAGCTCGCGTACTACGAAATCGAAGGCGCTCTGTCGCTCTACCGAGGGCACTGAGGAGAGCCGATTCACCGAGATGTCGTCGGGGTTGCCAGCGAGCGCTCCCTCTGGCGTTGCGAGGACGAGAAGCGAAGCAGCCAGCAGTGCGGCGACGGCCTTTGCGGGGCAGCGGATTGTCCGGATCGGGGACCACATGATGGCATCTTTGCAGGGCTCAGCGCTCCGAGCAATCCTGCGCGAACCCGACCTCAGCACGGAGGCTCAGCGCGGAGACGCGGCTTTGGGCTAGCCTGTGGCGCCATGAGAGGGCGTCTGCGTACCTTTGCGCTGTTGCTGCTCAAGGGAGGATTCGCTCTAGGAGTCCTCGCTTTTGTGCTGCACAGCCGCCAACTGAGCCTCGAGCGCCTGCTTGCAGAACTGCGTTCGCTCGAGCCCTCGTCGTTTCTTCCCTGGATGGCCGTAGCAGTGGCGGTGAAGCTGGTGGGGATCTGCGGCAATGCGTTGCGCTGGAAGCTCCTGCTGGGCGGACAGGGCCTGTCCCTCCCCTATGGCGTCCTGCTGCGTAGCTACTTCGTCGGACGCTTCTTCGGCATCGTCACCCCGGGCACTCTTGGCCTCGATGGGTTTCGCCTCTATGACTCCATTCGTTTGACTCACAAGCCGGTGGCCTGTGCCGCGGTCATCGGGGTGGATAAGTTAGTGGGCTTTACGAGCCTGCTCAGTGTGGTTCTGCTGGTGTTTCCCTTTGGCTGGTCGCGCTTACCAATCAGCAGCGGTGCCGTGGCGGGCTGGACCTTCGCGGGGCTATCGCTGTGCGTCATCATGGCCTTCCTACTCCTCCTCAATTCAGCCTGGACCGGCCCGGTCTCGGCCTGGCTCCCTCCGGGGCGTCTACGGTCCTTCCTGCTGAGAGTTCTTGAGGCAGCGACCGCCTACGCAGGTCAGGCTCGTCTCTTGTTGTTCACCGTCTTGCTGGGCCTGCTCGGCCACCTGACTACTGCCCTGATGTACTGCAGCATTCTCAAGGGCATCCTCTCTGCCTCTGCTATTCAGCCGGCTCTGGGCACGGTTCTACTCGTCGCCCTGCTGATGACATGTGCAACGCTGGTCCTCCCCACCCTGGGCGGTGAGGGCGTACGAGAGGGGGTCTTTGTTGGGCTTCTGGGCGACCAGGTTCGAGCAGAGACAGCCTTCCTGGTCGGCCACCTTGGGTTCTGGATTGAGAAGGCGATTCTCGGCTTACCAGGCGCCCTGATCTATATGCTGCACCGTGATCAGTATCGTCTTCTTCGTAAGCAGTACACTGAGGCTTCGGAAGGAGAAACCTGAATGCTGAGGGTAGAACAAGCTCAGGAGAGGATTCTCTCTGGGATCGAGGTGCTTGAGGTCGAAGATGTACCTATCGAGGAGGCGGCAGGGCGAGTTCTTGGGGAATCTCTCGTGGCTACGCGCAACCAGCCACCGACGGACAACTCCGCTATGGATGGCTATGCGGTGCGCTGGAGTGATGTCCGCGCTCTGCATGAGGGTGGGGCTGAGGTCGAACTTCGTGTTTCGCAGGTGCTCGCCGCAGGAGCCGCACTGACTGAGTCACTGGCGCAAGGCACAGCCGCGCGCATCATGACCGGGGCGAGCGTCCCTCATGGTGCTGATCTCGTGGTGATACGCGAGAAGACTGAGCGTCTCGAGGACGGAGCAAAGGTGTTGCTGCGCGCCAGCGGTGCTGAGGGAGACAACATCCGCCGGGCGGGCGAAGATCTGGCCCGCGGTTCCACGTACCTGACCGCAGGCCGGCAACTCTCGGCAGCCGATCTGGGACTCGCTGCGAGTCAGGGTCGGTCTACTCTCCCGTGTCGGCGGCGACCTCGAGTAGCTCTGGTCAGTACCGGGGATGAGGTTCAGCACCTGGGCACAGCTCTGGAAGAGGGTCACATCTTCGCTTCGGGGAGCTTCAGCCTCGGCGCGTTGATCCGTGAGGCGGGGGCTGAAGTCATCGATCTGGGCATCGCTCGTGACAACCCCGACTCGATCAGAGAGGTCTTCGGGCGGGCCCGCGGCGCGGATGCGCTGGTCTCTATCGGCGGCGTTTCCGTTGGGGACTTCGATTATGTGAGAGATGTTCTTGCTGACATGGGCGCCGAGCAGGACTTCTGGAGGGTTGCCATGCGTCCTGGCAAGCCAAATGCGTGCGGGAGAATCTTTGGGATGCCCTGGTTTGGCCTGCCCGGCAACCCGGTGTCGAGCGCGATCTCCTTTCTCCAGTACGTGCGACCGGCGCTTCGGGCGATGCTGGGTGCGCAGGGACTGTTTCTTCCCGTGGTGAGCGCTCGTCTTGAGCATCGTATTCGTAGTCGAGAGGGCTTCTTGTTTCTGCTTCGGGGAACCTTGGAGTTCGATGCTGGAGAGGCTGGCTATCGGGTTCGCACCACAGGACCGCAGGGATCGGGGATTCTCAGTTCGCTGTCGCAGGCCAATGGTCTGATCGTCGTGCCGGAGGATCGGGGTGCTCTCGACGAGGGAGAGATGGTGCGGGTGCAGCTCTTGCCCTGGTTCAGTGCCTCGATGCCCAACTCGGACTTGCGCTAGGTCTTTATGTCCGTTCATCGTCAGATCACGGCGGCGCTCCTCGCTGGTGGCCGGTCCTCACGCATGGGGATGGACAAGGCGAGTCTGCAGCTGGACGGCGCGCCAGTGCTCTCTTCTCTGGTGACCAGGCTGTGGCCGCTGTGTGAGGGTGGGGTGATGGTCATCCGACGCGCCGAACAGGCGCTTCCCGAGTTGCCGGCTGCCTGCCGAGTGGAAGAGGACCTGATCTCAGACTGCGGTGCCCTGGGCGGCTTACACACGGCTCTCACAAAGGCGAACACACCGTGGATCTTTGCGGCAGCTTGCGACATGCCGCTTCTCTCAGCTCAGTTGGTGGAGTGGATGCGAGATCGGCCGCCAGAGGATGCGCAGGTGATAATCCCGATACGCGACGGTTTCCTCGAACCACTTCACGCCTTCTACAGTGTCAGCTGTCTCGAGCCCGTCGAACACGCCCTCGCTGCTGGAAAACGACGTGTGAACTCGTGGCTGGACTCGGCGCGAGTAGAGCGAATCCCTGAGGAGAGTTGGCGTGCCATCCATCCCAGCGGCCACTCGTTTCTCAACGTGAACAGGCCTCAGGACCTCGAGCGGGTCGCTGAGGTAGCAGCTAGTCGCTGACCGCTCCGTTGTAGACGTTGAGGCTGTCCTTCCGTAGAAAGCCAATCAACGTGATGCCCAGTTCGCTGGCCAGATCGACGGCGAGGCTGGAGGGAGCGGACACCGCGATGACTGCGCCGATTCCGGCCATGGCAGCCTTCTGCACCATCTCGAATGAAGCTCTGCCCGAGAGCACCATCATGTGGCCATGCAGTGGCCAGATCTCACGCAGCGCCATCGTGCCGAGAACCTTGTCGCATGCGTTGTGGCGACCAATATCCTCGCGAACCATGAGCATCTCGCCTTTCGTCGAGAACAGTCCTGCCGCGTGGAGTCCGCCCGTGTCACTGAACACAGGTTGTTCGGATCGTAGCCGCTCTGAGAGCCCCAGCAGGACGGCGGCGGAGAGGGGGCCGGGGGGCTGGATTGGCGGGCACAGTAGGCGCACCGAATCCAAAGTCGTCTTGCCGCACAGTCCGCACGAGGAGCTCGCGTAGACCTGCCGTCGTGCCTTCTCAGTGGCCTCGGGGTTTGGGTTCTCAGCCAGCACCCGCACGATGTTGCCGGCGCTCTCTGCATTCGGGTCGGTGCAGTGTGCCGCTGAGAGCACCTGATCCGGGTCCGATAGGATGCCCTCGGAGAACAAGAAGCCGACAGCAAGGGGGATGTCGTCTCCTGGCGTCCTCATCAACACGGCGATGGGAGCGTCTCCGAGGCGAACCTCGAGGGGCTCCTCGACGACCAACTGGTCGCTCACCGGCTCGGCAGTCGACCCTTGCGAGTAGCGGTTAACCCGTCGTTCAACCTGTCGCTGCACTGTCACCTCACCGACTCCATCCGTCTCAAGACTGAACCTTAGCAGCCCTTTGCATGCCCTCGGTCCGATGAGCTCCTTCGGACTGATAGGCTGAACCCATGGCTTCTCTCTCCGGTCTCCTCCCTTCCGTGCCAGGAGCCTTGTGGAGGAGCCGTCGGCAGCTTCGATTCAGCATGGACGTCCTACGCTACGGAGTCTGCGATGGCTGCTCGCTCGGGGCCCATGGCTTGAGTGATGCACGGGATCAGGGCCTTCATCTCTGCTCCCTTCGCTTAGAGGAGCTGCCACGTTGGACCCGCGGAGGGTTTGGCGCTGCAGATCTGCCCGACGCTTCCCAGTTGCGCATGCTCGACCAGGAGGCGCTGCAGAATCTGGGCCGGATCTCCAGCCCCTTGCTGCGTCGAGCCGGAGACGAGCGATTCAGAGTCATCCATTGGCGTGATGCAGACAAGCTGGTCGCATCGCGACTCCTCGAATCGAGCCGGCGCTGGTCCTTGTGGGTTGATCCGCGAAGTACCAGCAATGAGGGGTACTTCGCCTTGAGTCGGCTCGCCGAGGACCTGCAGTCTAGGAGCAGCGCGCTGCTCGTTCCGCTCGGGTACAAGCGTTGCCAGGAGGCCCTATCAGAGTGCTTTGGCCTGCCTGCATCGACGGCTTCGCTGACTGATCTTGAGACGGCAGACCTCATCCTCGTGTGCGGTGACCCGGGTAGTGGGCACCCCTTGCTGCCTCGTTGGCTCGAGGTGGCGAAGGCGGGAGGCACACAGTTGCTGCGGTTGGCCGGCGCCGCACGTCTTGCCGACGCCGGAGAGTTGTTGTGTGGCTCTGGGCGCGAGAAGCACTTGTTGGCTGGCTCGCTCAAAGCGGTGGCAGAAGGTAGAGGCTGGAGCGAGCGGTTGCGTTCTCAGCTCGCAGACCTGGGCGGGTTGGATGCCAGGATCGCAACATGGCAATGGTCTGAGCTGGAAGCATCAGCAGGGGTGAGCAGAGAGCAGATGGAGGAGTTGGCAGACCTCCTCTCTAATGCTGAGCGTCTCGTGGTGGTTCTTGGAGAGGACTTCGCGACGGCTGCAGGCGGACCCGTGCTCCTGCATGTCCTCTTTGCCCTGGCCCTCTCTGTTGGGGCCATCGGTCGCCCTGGGAGCGGCATTCTTGCCCTCGGTGGCGGCTCAGCGGGCCAGGGAGCCCAGGACTGTGGCATATCGCTGGCGGCTCAGGGCGTTGATGAGGAACTGGATAGAGATCAAGTCATCTATGCCGTGGGGACTGCGCTTGCCGACGGGCTCGGTCCGTCTGTCTCAGAACCTGGGCTGTTAGCTCGGGTCCCAGTGCGAGTGCACCAGGCTCACTTCTTGGATCAGTCGATGCTTATGGACTCCCAGGAGTTCACCCTGCTCTTGCCCATGCAGTCTCGCTATGAGCAGCGCGGCGGCGCGACCGTTACCAGCGTCGATCGATGGCTTCGCTTCTCTCCCGAGGTGCGCGGTCATCCAGTCGGAGATACCCGTCCTGATTGGCAGATCCCAGCCGAAGTGATGGCTAGAAGCGGCGATTTGTTTTCAGATCAGTGGGCCTGGCCGGGAGCTTCTGCCGTTCGTGGCGCGATGAATGAGGGTCTTCCCTGCTACGAGGGGATTGTCGGCCTGCATGCTCCTACTCATGCTTTGCAGTGGGGTGGAACGACCCTGCACTGTGATGGCTTTTCCGGTGAGGATGGTCTGGCCCACGTCGACCTATCTGATCTGCGTTGAGGTCAGCGTTGTTCTTTGGGTTGGCGAAAAGGGTTCAGTCAAAGTGGGCTGAATAGTTCGCCAGTGCGGCGTTGATCGCGCTCTCTTCGTCGCCATAGGGTCCGTGGCTGTGATCTTCTACGCGAAGCCAGAAGCTTGGAAAGCCGATCGCTATCCGGTCGGGACCGAAGGCTCCATCCGTGTCGTAGACGAGATCGACCCAGATAGCTCCGCCGTCGGGGCCTACCCCTCTTGCCCTGGCGAGGACCCGTACAACTTCTGTGATGGGCACTGCGGCTCCAAGAGCAAGGGGCTCTCTACGGCGAAGTAAAGAGCCCCTTGACGTGTTGTCTGGTTCGAGATGTCAGTCGGTGCAGGCACCAAGGACGGTGTACTCGATCTCGAGATAGTCGCCGTTCTCGGGCACATGGTCGACGTCGAAGACGATGGCCTGCAGGCCGGAGTTGTAGGTCCAGCCCACGAAGAGAGGTACACCGTTCATGCGGACCTCGATGCTGTCCTCGACAGGTGTCTGGCTGAGCTCGAAGGTGTCAGCGAAGGACTGGCTGAGCCAGGCCAGAGCGGAG
>CAZEIY010000122.1:0-10292 GCA_964512375.1 uncultured Rickettsiales bacterium
GTCACCTCGTCCTGTACGGAAAGATGCCGGGCTTCCTGCCCTTCGTCGACACAGAGGCCGCATTCGTGGCGGAGTTCGAGCTCAGCCGCGACCCCGACGACAACCGACTGGTCGGACGCTTCCAGGACGACGGCTCGTGGATTGCAGCCACCTTCTGGTTCAACCGCAACAAGCAGGGCAACAACGTGCGGCTGACCGCCTGGCCCTACTCCGCCGACCGCTTCCGTCTCGGATACACCTACGACCTCACCTGGGGCGGCAACACCATCTGGGCGCGCAACCGCGGGCCGGTTCCCGGCATCAAGGTGCACCTCGACCTGCAGCGCTTCTACGCCTTCATGGGTGCAAAGGCGCTGGTGAGGCTGCGAGCCGACAACAACGAGACCGAGAACTACTGGGGCATCCTCGGCGGGCTCGGCCCCAACGTCCTGCTCGGCGCCGAGGGCAAGGGCCGCCTCGCCTATGACCTCGGTGGCGGCTACTTCGCTCGTGGCACCTTCCAGCAGGATCCCTTCCGCAGCCAGGCGCTGTTCGCGTTCGGTCTGAGTCATCGCCTGCAGTTCACCTGGAACACCAAGATGGGCGTCTCGCCGGACCTCAAATCCCTGGTCAACGACCCCGAGCGTCGTCGAACTGCCTCGCTTGTGCCTGAGTACGAGGGCGCGTTCGGAGTGGGAGTCGGCATCGAAGTGACGACCCTGTGGCAGACCCTGATTGACGCTGACAGCCCGGATGCCACGACCCTCGACGATGCCATCACCGGCGCACTCAGCGGCCAGGTCCGCTTCATCAAGAACATGCGAGTCGGCTTCGACCTGGTCTACCGCGACGTCTCCTTCCTGGTCTTCAATGTGCCCGGCTTGACGCCGTACCTGTCCTTCGCAGAGGGAACCACCCAGAAACCGCAGGTCTACGGAGCGATCTGGTGGGACTGGTACCTCGAGAAGGCCCACCTGACGCCTGGCTTCGTCTTTGGCTTAATGCAGCCGGCCAGCTTCTTCGCCCTCGAGGACCCCAATGGCAACCACCAGCTTGAGGTTATTCGTGAGGCCAATGACTACGAGATCATGCCCACAGGGACCGAACCCTTCACGATTATCTCCCTGAAGGGAAGCCTCAAGTGGCACCTCTCTAAGATGCTGGTGATGGTGGGGGAGGTCTCGTTCACTCAGGACTACAACGTGACCCGCGTGGTCAACGACAGCGAGACTGGCGTCGGCACCCGTGAGCTGGACAGCGAGCTCGCCAGACAACTTGGCCTCAACCTGATCATCCAGGCGAAGTTCTGAGGTGAGCCGCCGCGCGCTGCTGGCGCTGGGCCTGCTCTTCGTTGCCCTGCGCCTGCTGCTGGTCCTGAGCGCTGCAGACCGTATCCATGCGCCCGACTGGGCTGAAGCAAAACACAGCTTCCTCGGCGACCGCTGGATCAACGAAGGGCCACCCAGCCTGAGCGAGGTGCTCGCAGCAGCGAGGGACTCGCGCAACGCGGCTCACGGCGGCTTTCTACCCCTCTCTGCTCTGTACGCCACCCTGAGCGTCCCCCTGGGCACAGACGACAATCAACTCGCCCTCAAGCTCTCGGCACTTGCCTTCGCGTGCCTTGGCTTCTTCGCCTGGCTGGCCGTCGCTCTTCGATTCGGCGGTGCACTGGCTGGATGGCTGGCTGCGCTCTTGCTGCTCTTCCCGCCACCCATCTACCTCGCTGGTTCGCTGGTGACCTGGGGAAGCCACTCCGAGGCAACTGCGCTCCTCGGTCTCGCCACGTTCTTGATGATTCGCGAGCAAAAACCTGGCCTCTTTGGACTGGTAGCACCCGCGCTGACCCTCGGCTGCGTCGCTGCAATGAGCAGCCTCTTCGTACCCATTGTCATCATGCTGCTCCTGGCCTGGCTTTGGACGCGAGCGCCGGAAGTACTGACAAAGGGAAAGCTCCCGACCCGCGAGTCTGCAGTAGCCGTACTGCTCACCTCTGTTCCAATTATCCTGAGCTGGGTTGTGACCGGCGCTCCAGGCTCCTCGGTGACCGAGGAAGCTGGCAACTCTCCCTTTCAACTTCTTCTCGCTGTTGGTGACGGCCTCTCTCTGCTCCCGAGGACCCTCGATGCGCTGCTGCCCCTACCTGTCTTCGGGCCGCAGTTTCTGGACCTGAAGCTCTCAGGAACCCTCCTTCGCTCTCTGGACTGGACACTATCCGCGCTACTGATCTGCGCACTCACCCAGCTCGTGGTCGGTGGTCATAAAGAGAGCAGGAGCCAGCAAGCAATGTCCCTCGCCCTGCTGGTTGGTGCCCCCGCAGTCCACCTGCTGGTCCTTCTGCTGATAGGCCCCCGTCGCCCGTCTATCGAGCTGCGCTACCTGCTGCCGTTGTTCCCACTCGCGCTGGTCGCTATCTCCGTGGCGGCGGCCTGGGCAGTGAAGCGACGCAGGTCTCTCTTGACACAGCTGTGGACGGGCCTGCTGCTGCTCTCGGTTGTAGCCTGGACGCTGCCGGGCCTGTCCATTCAATCGTCGCTGCTCGAACCCTCGCGTATCGGCAGTCTCTCGGGCCAGGGCCCGGGTTTCTTCGCCTGGCGCTCTCCTCGCTATATCGACTTCGAAATCGGCAACGTCCGCTATGAGACCGCCCCCTGGGTGAATGACTTCCTGAACGATCGCGGTGACGCCCCCCACGGCTTTGGCCTCGTCCCTCGTCTGACCGCAGGACAAGACCTGCTGCGCGCACTGGAGCCGCCCGTGATCGATGCGGCACGTCTCCTCGATCGTATTCAACGGGACCGAGCGACCCAGCCGCCGCCTGGACGAGAGAGAGCGCACATCTACGAGAATATTGGCTGGGCGCTGGCTGTGTTCGCTCCCCACCAGCCTGGCCTGTGGATGTCCCTCAACTCACATCTCGGAGCGGATCGTAGCGCCTGCGCTGCCGGACTCGGCATGGGTCTCAGCCGGAGCGATCCGAAGGCCTGTGAGAAGATCCATGCTCTTCAGCAAGTAGATCGGTACCCCGCCTGGGCTGGCGCCGGTCGAGCGCTCTCAGGCTTCGAAGCGAACTGCTCGCCTCCGGCCAGCGACAAACACGAGGCCGAGGAGAACAGCGAGAAGCGTTGAGCGGCTGGGCCGCGCCGTGGCATGGCTGCAACCGCACCCGTCGTCCAGAGCTTCAAGCACCTCGATCTGAAAGGAAACCGTCGCGGTCGCGCCATCGGAATCGGTGAGGAGGAGGCCGTAGTCAAAGAAGCCCGGCTCACTTGGGGTCCAGTTCAGCACACCACCTTCGACGGTCATCCCTACAGGACCCGCGACAAGCGAGACCCACACGTCGTCAAGCGGTGAAGGGTCCTCGACAGCGACTACCCAACCCAGCGTCTGTCCCACCCGCACCAGGCCTGGGGGTTCGTCGGCAAGGTAGGGCGGCAGGTTGGCTACCTCAAGTTCCTCTCCTACCTCGGTGATGCCACCATCATCGTCTCGTGCCCACAGCGTCGACATCCAGGTACCACTCTGCGGCAGGGCCCAGAGCTGCACCAACGGGCCCTGGGCGACGTCGTGGTCCTCAATATCGATGATGCCATCACTCTCGAAGTCCACCGAGACGAACACATCATCGAGCTCGGACATGTCCCACGCATCAGCCCACACCACGATGAAGCCACCTTCTACCGGCTCGTCACCGAGAAAGCGCCAGTCCAGGAAGGGCGCCGTGTTGCGAACAAGCACGTTTACTTCCTGCGTGGCCTCGTTATTCAGAGTGTCGAGGGCACGCACTCTCAACGTGTAGCTGCCATCGTCGGGTGCGTTGAAGGTCACTGCTCCAGTAAAGGAATCGCAGAACTCCAGGTCATCTCCAGCATCGATGTCCCAGTTGAAGCGAACAGGATCGTTGTTCGCCACGTGCACGCCCTGAGCGAAGATCACCAGTTCCTCGCCCTCGTCGACCTCGTAGTCGGGTTGCTCCTCGAAGACAAGTGAGCCCCCCAGCTCAGGACTGTAGGAATCGTCTCGATAGGGTCCTCCTCCTCCACCGATGTCACTGCGGCTACCGTCAGGATCGTCGTAATTGGGGTCCTGGCTGCCTGCGTCGACCAGAGGCGAGCCCTGCATCGGCCGATAGTTGCCGTCGTACATCGGATCCGAATACAGCTCGCTGCCATTCACTGCACCACCTAGCTGGTCGCTGGCGTTGTCCCAGAACAGGTTGTGTCCCGCGACCAGTTCAGTTGCGTTGCTGCCATCGAGGCCGACTTGCAGCAGCGAACTGAAGGCGTTGTTGATCACTCGGACGTCGCCGCCGCTGATCACCACCCCCCGACCTCCGCCCACGAAGTCGTTGTTGTGAATGTGGGGATCTGCGACGGTGCTGACGATGCCATCGCCGTTGTCGGTGAACAGGTTGTTCGCAATGAGCGAGGCGCTACCTATTCCCTCTGAGATCGCCTCTATGGCGCTGGTATCGAAGTGATTCGCGACGACCGTGGGCGACGCGAACTCCGTCACCAGAGCGTACTCATTGCCGCTGAAGTCGTTGTCCAAGACCGCTGCGGGGGAGTCCACCAGATAGACACCGACGATGTTGTCATTGAACGTGCTGCCCTGAACCACCACGTCGCCAAGGCTGAGCATGGCCGCGGTCTGGTTGCCTGTGAATGTCGTTCGGGCGATGTCAGCGACGGAGTCCTGGAGACTCACTCCACGAACATTTCCACGCAGTTCATCATCCAACAGGCGGGCGAAGCTACTCACCAGATCCACGCCTTGCTCTGCCCCCTCAATGAGGTTGTCGTCGATCCACAGGGAGGCTCCGTTCCCGTGGATTCCGCGTGCGCTGGGATAGCTGATCTGATTGCCCACCAGCCAACCCTCGGCACCCTGGGCGGAAATCCCCACCTCCACATCGAGAATGATGTTGTTCCGAACCTCACTCCATAGGCCCGTTACCGACACACCGATGACCGCATCACGCAGCGTAAAGCCCTCGATCACGGAGCCATTAGTGAGGATAGCGACCTCAGCCGCTGGACTTCCGGCGCCATCGCCCTCGGGCTGCACGACCACCTCACCAGGCTCCCCGTCTGCGATGAGGCGCACCCCCTCTGAGACGAACAGGCTCTCGGCGTAGGTGCCAGGCCCGACCAACACCACATCACAGGGCTGGGCCACGTTGAGCGCCTCGCGAATCGTGAGGAAATCCTCGGGTACCCGCCAAGTGCTCGCCAGGACGGAAGTAGCGGGCAGAACCAGGGCGACACCGAGGAGCAACGCCCCGAGAAACGAGCCGCTCCCACCGCGAGTCAACTGCTCAGCGCCGTGGTTCGAGACAGCAGCGGAAGCCATCGTCACCTGCCACCGGGGCAACGGCTGGATGGGCATGACGGGCCTGACAGCCGCGTCCGTAGACACCTGGCCACAGCGTTCCTCCAAGCACCCATCTATCCCAGGGAGCTCCCTCACGGCGTTCCTCCACCCATTCCGAGACGTTACCTTCCATGTTGAAGGTGCTCCAAGGAGAACGGCAACTGTCACGCTTACCGGAGTCGACCACGCGATCATACTGCCCCTCCTCGTCGACATCGGCATGGCACAGGCCAGGCACGTACACATCCCCATAGGGATAGAGCCAACCGAGCACCCCCCCGCAGGCCTTGACCCACTCGTTCTCTGTGCAGAGACGGCGACCACGCACCTCGCAAGCAACCCGTGCCTGTATCCAGGTCACGTCCGCCAGCGGCCGAAAGCCCCTCCCTGGAAACTCGTAGCGCTCGATACAGTAGCTCTCGGTGCGGAACTCACCCCGCGCTCTGGGATCTCGAACAATGTCTGGCTGATAGTCAGGAAGCTCGACCTGCTCACCCGTAGCTCCCCCGAGAAATGCGCCCGCAGGGACGTAGCTCATGTCCTCGGGACAGAGCACAGCCTCACGCGCGCTCACCGAGATGTAGCTCCCATCACCTCCGGAAGAGACCCCTGCGGAGAAGAACGCAGCACCCGCCAGCAGCGCCAGTGAGAGGGCAAACAGAACGCGGGAGCGACCAGGCTGCATCATTCGTGGATCTTACCGGTTCCCTTCACTATTATCCCCCGACCTCGCCGTAGAAACCCCGTCGCGGGCGTCCCCTGCCCCCCTCCGCCACCACGGAAGCTCAATGACCCAGCGCTCAGATCGCCCCCTAGTTGGGCAAGCCACCACCATCGCTGCACTCTCTACTGCGCTCGGCAAGAGCGCGAGCGGTCCGCACTGCGCGCTCCTCTCTGGTCGCCAGGGAAGCGGCCGCGGCAGCTCCATTGGCGCCTTGCTGCAGCAACTAAGGGAGAAGCAGCAGCACTACACCCTGGTACCGCTCCACCACCTGCCCGGCGATGACGCCATCCGCACCCTCTTGAGGGTCTACGGCTCCAGCGTCACCGCCATCGCCCGCAGCGCTGCCTTCGATGAGGACCCTTGCGACAGCCTCACCAAAGCCACCGACGACGCAGAAGATGACAAGGTCGGCGAGCTCCTACGATCAGTGGCTGAGAGCGCCCGCGAGCTGAGAGCTACTCCCGACGGGACCGGCCTCAAGATCAAGCTCCCCGTCGCGAATCCCTACCGGGCTCTGCTGCAAGCCTTCGATGTGCTGGGGCCGCGTTGCCCGTGGCTCATCGACTTGCGCGGCCTCGGCAGCATCACCAGCCCGAGCTTCTGGGTCTTCCTCAGCGCCCTGGTGGGTCGCAGCCGCGCACGCAACTGGAAGATGCTGTTCCTCGTGACACCTGGCGAGGCCCTCTACGGCGAGAAGCCCGGAGACGGACTGCCGGGCCCCGCCGCTTTCATGCACTCTCTCTTTGGAGAGGGCGATCTGATTGAGCCGCCCAGCCTGGGCGTCGAGCATATCCAGGAACTGCTCACAGGCACATACCAACCCAACGACTTCCCTGCTGAGCTCTCCGCCCAGCTCCTGAAGCTCTGTGACGGCCATCCCGAGAGCCTGCACGAGTTCCTGGATGCCCTGGAAGAAGACGAGACCATCACCTGGAGCGACGCGGGCTACAGCCTTAGCGATCTGGACGACGTGGACCTCGATGTGCTCGTGCCCATGGTCCGTGAAGACGACAGTGCGGGAGAAGAGTCAGACGACGAGCAAAGCGAAGAAGCCGCGGAGCTCGAGGAACTGCTCGACGACAAGCTCCTCGAGAAGGTGCTGCACGTGGCAGCCGTAGAGGGACGGGAATTCACTTCCTCTCTCATTCGCACCTACCTGGCTGCAGGTGAAGACGAGGTCGACGATGCCCTGGATGCCATGCCGCACATCGTCGAGGAAGGCGCCTACAACGAGACTCTCGGCACCTGGACCTATCGCTTCCGCTACGACTTCTACCGCCGTTGGTACCTCAACAATCCCCCCGAGGGGCCCAAACAACAAGAGCCCGAGGCGATCGCGGCCACACTGGGACGAATTGTCCTGCAGTCCTATGCCCCCGCAACCATTGAGTACGTACCGAGGGGGGCACGACTGTTCGGTGACGGTGGCGATTCGCGCGGCGCCCGCAACCTGCTCGCTATGGCGATGGGAGCCGACCGCCCTGAGTTGGTGGAATTCGCGGTCGAGCTCTGCGAGCGCTATCCGGATTCTCCCTTTCCGCTGGGGCTGCAGCGCTTCTTGTACTGCGGTGCTGCCGATCGCGCCGTCAATGCCCTGCCCATCGAGAAGGCAACGGAAGCCGTCGAACGCGCCACCAACTGGGCACAGGCCGCCGAGGATGACTCCTCGCTCGCCTACATCGAGCTCCTGCGCTGTCGCTTGTTGGTGCGTGAAGGCAAAGCCGACGACGCGCGCAAGCAGGGTGAGAGAGCTGCCGAGCAGTTGCTCGCAGCGGGCGATGACGTGCGCGCCGGCGAGACATTCAACCAGCTCGCCATGATCGCGTTGGGCACCGGCCAGCCGAAAGCTGCCGACACCTACCTGCGCAAGGCGAAGAAGGCCTCAACCATCCCTCCCGTGATGGCGCATTCACAGTACATCGAAGGCATCCTCAACAAGCGCAAGGGCCAGCAGAGCAAGGCCGCGGCGAGCTTCTCTCGCTCAGTAGAGCTCGCGACCGAGGCCGGCAATCTGCTCCTCGGACTCGAGGCCATGCTCGGTCAGGCCGAGTGCTCCCTGATCACGGGTCGTGGCGCTGAGGTGGCCCCCGTACTGGAGCGAGCTATCGAAATCAGCAGAGCGGTTCGAAACGTGCCCCGCGAACGCCTGGCCGCCCGACTGCTCTGCCAGGCTGAGGCTGCCCGTGGACGAATCGACGCAGCCTTTGAGATGTCTTGCCATGCCCTCGAGCTGACCCGGGAGCTCGGCGACGGCGGAGAAGAAGGCGACCTGTATCACTGCGGTGTATTCGGTGCGATGTCTGGCAAGGAGCAGGAGGGACTGGACTATCTCGAGGCCGCCCGCGATGCGTGCAAAGAGGGGGCAACTGCAGGACTGCTTCCTGAGGTGTTGTTCAACATCGCGCAGATCAAGCTCAAGCGCGAAGATTTTGGCGGCGCTCAGTCATCTCTCGAGCAGGGCCTCGGCATGGTCCAGAGCGGCCCCGACCGTGGTCGCGATCTTCGCTTCCTCGAGTCCCTTGGCAACCTGCTCAGCTCGCGCGGAGACCACGCCGGCGCTGCCGCTCGCTACAAGCAGGCGGCTGAACGTGCCCTCGGACCGCAGTCCAAAGATCTGCGTCGCAGTCTGCGGAAACGCATCGCCCAGGAGCAGAAGCTCGCCGCCACAGCGGGACCCTGACTACAGACGGGTGCCTTCGCACCTGCGCTCGCAGGCACGCACAAAGTCCCAGTCGACCCCTTGAGGGAAGTGCTGACGAAGCTCGCCTTGCATAGCGACAGGAAGCGCTTGCCCCACAACCTGATAGAGCGCCAGGACCGCCTCAACCCGAACCAACGCCTCATATCCTTCATCGTGAACTGCATCCAGCAGTGCGCTGAGCACCACAAGGTCCTCAGAATCCGCGCAATGCAGTCCCAACGCGGTGGCGGCAACTGCACGCCGAAAGTCGGGGCCTTCATGAAGGGTCCGCAAGAACCCCGCCCGCTCCTCATCGATCCCTCTCTCGGGCGAGCTCGCCGCGACCACACCCACCGCCGGACGTAGCTGAGGAAGCGCTGCGGCCATGGGAGCAGCCGGTGCCGGGTGCAGCGAGTCTCGACCCAGCCCAGACCCCCGGCCAACCTCCGACCGCTGCGATGACTCCGCTTGATGCCCAGCACCGCGCCCTCCAAGCACCGAGCCGGGCTCTGGCCGCAAGTAGTCGGGCTCATCCAGGAGCAGCGAAACATAGGCAACAGCCACTATCGATGAAGCGGCCGCAACGATGAGCCAGAAGAGAGTTCCTGCCAGGTACCAACCAAGCAACGAGCCTGTCAGAGCAGCCCCAAACAGCCGCGCCGCACGAGTTGCACGCAGGCTCACGGCACCACCGGCCACATCCGGCAGTTGACCCGATTCATCGAAACAGGGAGCCTTGGCCGATGGCAAGCAACGAGACCAGCACCAACAGCCCCGGACGCGGCCAGTTCCTCGCCTGGGCTGTTCTCGGTGTTGCGATGGTGACGTTCGCAACACTGCACACCACGCTGCTGAACTGGAAGTCCATGAGCCTCATGGCCGAATGGCCCATCGACCTCACCTTCTTTCACAATCTGGTCTGGAACCTCGCGGAAGGTAACGGGCACATCCAGTCTGCCAGCTACCACGAACCCGCTGGCTTCTTCGGCGAGACTCACTTCGAGCCCATCATCATCCTGGCGGTTCCCTTCTACTGGCTTGCTCCCGGGCTGAAGACACTTTTTGCTGTGCAATCGACGCTCCTCGCCATGGGTGCCATCGGAGTCTACCGCCTCGCACGCGCCGAGTCCGCAAGCCCTCTGGCGGCCTCCCTGGGCGGGCTTATCTATCTCGGTTGGTGGCCCCTATGGCGCATGGCTATGGCCGACATCCGCCCCCTGACCTGGTCGATTCCCTTCCTCCTGCTACTGGTCGCCTCGCTTCGTGAGAACCGCAAGTGGGAGTCCTTTACCTGGGCACTGCTCGCCTGCATGTGTCGCGAGGAGGTGACCTTGCTGGTAGGCAGTGCTGCTGCCGCGTCACTGGCTTGGAAGACGACCGACCGCGAGCAACGGCGACAGATCGCCAAGGCCGTGATGGCGGCGACTGGACTGTTCCTCGTCGCTACCTCCGCACTTCGCCTGAACATCACGTTCTACATCCAGCCTGGCGAGTGGATTCGCGACTTCCTTGGTGGCCGGATGGGTGAGAGTGGAGCCG
>CAZEIY010000123.1:0-10204 GCA_964512375.1 uncultured Rickettsiales bacterium
GAGATCACCAGCTTCCTCCGAACAACATCGAACTCAGCAGATAGTTGAAGATGAGGATGAACATCACAGAGGCTACGACGGTGTCATTCACTGCACGGCCCACGCCTTCGGCACCACCCGTCGTATAGAAGCCTTTCCAGGTCGCAATCAGGCCCACAAGTATTCCGAAGAAGAGCCCCTTGAAGGCCGAATAGAGCAGATCCACGGTGCCAATGTTCTCCGTGAGATGCGCCATGAACACGCCGTGCGGCTGCTCGTAAAGACCCACAGCCACGCAGTAGCTTCCGAAGATGCCAAAGAAGTTGGCTACGACGACCAGCAGTGGCACCACCATGGCCATCGCAAGCACCCGCGGTGCGACGTGCCAGCCAATTGGGTCGACCCCCATCACTTCCGTAGCGCTGAGTTCCTCCTTGATTCGCATCGTGCCGAGCTCTGCGGCAAAGCTCGAACCGCCCTGGGCCGCCACCAGCACAGCAGCAAGCACGGGGCCCAACTCCTGCACCACGAACTGTGCGAGGAGAGTGGAGACCAGGCGATGTGCAGAGAACATGTCGAAGATCTGCATGCCCTGTAGGCCCATCACGGCGCCGAAGGGGAAGATCGTGACGTTTACCGGGATGAAGCAGCGTGTGCAGAGAGTTGAGGCATGGGCGAAGGCCTCCTTAAGAGACCAACGGCCGGCAACCAGACTTCGCACAATGTCTGCTGCGAATGAGCCGAAGTTGCCCAGAACCAGTAAGGGCTGCATGAGTACATTCTGGGAACTTTGCACCATCGACGAGGCAAGGGTACAACGCCGACGACTCGCTGGTATAGTCGCGCCCCCTTCCAGATCAGGAGCTTGCACAGTGCATCGTAAGTATTCGACCTTTCTGCTCTTTGGCGGTGCAGGCCTCGTCGGCATGGCGACATCGAGGTTGCTTGCTCGCGATCTGAGACCAGACAAGGTGGTGGTTGCTTCGTTGCACATGAGCGAGGCTGAGACCGCAGTCGCAGAGTTAGTCGATGAGTTCCCAGACATCGAGTGGGTCCCAGAGGCTGGAAACCTGTTTGTTCCTACGGACTTTGCATCGATGTCGCGTGGCGAAATCCTGGACGATCCGATTCGACGGCAGCAGATGTTGGACTTCACGTTTGGTGATTTCGACGCCGCCTATCGGGCCAATCATCTCGCCGTCATCATTCGCCGCCATTCGCCGGATGCCATTGTGGACTGTGTGAACACGGCTACCGGGATCTCGTACCAGGACATTTTTGAGAGCACCGCAGCTCTTCGTGACGACCTCGGTCGCCTGATGACCGTCGGCGAGCTTGCTTCGGTTCCCGACATGCCGGCTGATCTTGAGACTGGTCTACTCGCTCAGGCGATGCCTCAGATTATTCGCCATGTGCGGCTGCTGTTCCGCGCCACCGCCGATGCCGAGACGGCCATCTACGTGAAGGTAGGTACTACCGGGACCGGTGGCATGGGCCTCAATATCCCCTATACCCACAGCGAGGATCGGCCCAGCCGCACCTTGTTGGCGAAGACCTCGGTTGCCTTTGCCCACACGGGTCTACTGTTCCTGTTAGCTCGCACACCGGGTGCTCCCGTCGTTAAAGAGGTGAAGCCCGCGGCGATGATCGGATACCGCGCAGTTCAAGTGACTCGGATTCGAGGGCGTGGAGGCAAGCCGGTTGCCCTGTATGAGCCCACTCGGGTTGACGCTGAGTCCCTAACGAGTCTTGTCACCCACGAGGACGCTGGGGCCTACACAGACACTGGTGAGGAGCTTGAAGTCGCTGTAGTCAATACCGGTGAGAATGGTCTGTTTGCCAAGGGTGAGTTCGGCGCGATCACTGCGCTCAAACAGATGGAATTCGTGACTCCTGAGGAGATCGCTCAGCGGATCGTCATGGAGATATCTGGCGGTAACACGGGCAATGACATCATTGCCGCCCTCGACGGCGCGGTGATGACTTCCTCCTACCGCGCGGGCCAACTTAGAGGGGTAGCGATGAAGGACCTCCATCGCCTCGAGGGAAGCCACGGGGTGCCTTCTATTGCTCTGGGTGCGTTGGGTCCGCCTGAATTGAGCAAGTTGCTCTTCGAAGCTTGGATGCTGAAGGATGCCTTCGGCGATCTGCTCTTGGGTTCAGTGCACGATGAGCAAGGGACTCCCATCGCTGCGGAACTGGTTTCCTCCCGTCTTGCTGAGCGCCTCGATGATTCCAACGTCGCCAGGCAGGCGGTGTCCATCGGGATTCCGATCCTCATGCCTGACGGACGCAGCTTCCTTCGGGGGCCGACGATCAAGGTTCCTGAGATTAAGGGCAAGAATAAGGTGGCCGAGGTCGCCGGACCTGAGGATCTCGATAAGTGGGCACGAAGAGGATGGATTGATCTTCGACCGGAGAACATGGAGCGGTGGCAGGAGCGCTTCGCTCAGATGGAGCGCGCCCGTGACGAGCTCACACGAAAGGGCTCCGCTGCCGTATCCCGCCGCACGTACCTTCCCGTCGGATTCAAGATCGGTGACGTGGTCGCCTGGATTTTCAATAACGAGATGGGTGGCTACCGGGTCAAGTGACCTGTAGGTCGATGCTGTTCCGCAGAGCAGCGAGCAGCTGGGCGGAGGCAGGGTGACGGACCACTTCGATGTCGTAGTGATCGGTGACGGCCTCTCGGGCCTCCTGGTCGCAGATCGTCTCGCATCCGATTGCACGGTAGCTCGAGTTGGCTCTCCCCAGGTTGTCGCGGCGAGTGAGCGCAGCTCCAGTATCGTCGCTTGCGGTGCCCAGGATAGCCCAGCAAGGTTGGTGCTCGGCATGGGTGAAGATCGCGCCAGCCAGTATTGGCAGTGGTCTGCACACTCTGTGAGCGCACTGTTCGCCACTGCGGCAGATCTCGGGGTGGCCCATTCACGTGATGGTAGTTGGCGGCTCGCGTTGGATGAGGGAGAACTCGATGAATGGGTTGCCTCCCTTACCCTACTGGACCGCTGGTACGCAGATCTGCCCCGCACCTGGAGGAGCGCCGGTGAAGAGGAACTGGCCGCACTGGGTGAGGGCTTCACTGGCGGTGTGCTGGTTCCAGGTGATGGTGTCATCAATCCCGTCGAGCTGGCTTCTGCGTTGCGCCGCCGACTGGAAGGACGCGCTGACTTTCTAGCCGACACGGCGAGGGTGCTTCCAGGCAGCGAGCAGGATGGCGCAAAGCGGGTGGAGTTGGGTTGCGGAAGGGTGTTGAGTGCGGAGACGATCGTCATCGCTGCGGGCTGGAATGCACCCGCAGTTGACTCAGCTCTACGTGAGATGGTCTATCCAGTGCGCCTGCAGGCGCTACGAACCGAACCACTTGGTACGAGCAGGGCCACGCGGCCGGTACTGGCTCGCCATCGCTTCGAGAGTTGGTATCAGCATCCCACAGGAGAGCTCGTCTTTACTGGCTGTCGTTGGGCGGAGCAGCCTGAGATGGGGGCTGGAATAGACGACGCTGAGGACCACTCCGATGCAGTGCTCGATCGTCAGCGTGAGTTCATCGATATGCACCTGCCCTTCGCCCGAGGCGCTGTCGTTCGGGAGCGCTGGAGTGGTGTCGCCGCCTGGTCCTGCGATGGTCTTCCCTTTGTGGGGACGCTCCCTGGGAACCCCAGAGTGAGTGTGCTTGGGGGGTGGGGTGGCGCTGGGCTGTCTTTGATTGCTGGAGCTGTCCAGGCGGTCAGCGACGGCATCCTCGGGCGACAACGCGACCCAGTTCCTTCCTTTCTGCAGCCGCGCCGGATGCTCTAGGACAATTCCTGTGCACCTGGATTTGTTTTCCCAGCGCTTGAGTCTGGTCAGCCTCGCCTCGGGAAGTGGCGGCAACGCCAGCGTAGTAACTCGCGGTGAAGCTGCCCTCCTGGTCGACTGCGGAATCAGCCGCAAGCGCGTGCGTGAACGCATGGCGAAGGCGGGCCTCAGCCCTGAATCATTGCGGGCGATTCTCATCACACACGAGCACAGCGACCACGTCTCAGGGGTTCGAGTGACAGCGAAGCGCCTGGGACTGCCGGTGTATATGGCTCGCGCTGCCGCCATGAATCACCCACTTGTCGACGAGGTAGAGGTTCGACTGTTCGAGCCGGGCCAGCCCTTCCGTGTGGCCGGCTTTGACGTGGAGCCCTACTCCATTCCACATGACACGGTAGATCCTGTGGGTTTTGTGGTCGGACTTACTGAAGATCCGGCTCAGCGAGTAGGGATATGCACTGATCTTGGGTCCGTCACCAGGCTCGTGATCGACCGGCTTAGAACGTGTCAGGTCGTGCTATTGGAGTTCAATCACGACGTTGAAATGCTCCTTGAAGGCCCGTATCCATGGAACCTCAAGCAACGGGTTCGATCGCGCCACGGGCACCTCTCCAATGATCAGGCTGGGATGCTGCTGAAAGCGTTGGGTGATGCGGACCTCGAGGCTGTTTTTCTTGCCCACTTGAGCGAGAAGAATAACCACCCAGACCTTGCTTTGTCTGCGGCCCGACGAGCGATTGAAACGGGCCACTCAAGGCCTGTGCGAGTGGAGGTTCTGGCCCAGAATGGCCCAGGTGCAGTGCTTACAGTAGAGGGGCGTTGACGGCTCCCTGTGGACGTACTGCTGACATCAAACAGGAGCCCTGTTAGACTCCGCGCCGATCGAGCAAGGACTGGACTTCAGCACCCCGTTCGCAGCCCCAAGCGCATCCTCTCATGGAGCCCACTGTGATACCTCGCTATACCCGACCCGAAATGGCCGAAATCTGGTCAGACCAGCATCGCTTCGAGATCATGCTTGAGATCGAATTGCTTGCCTGTGAGGCGATGGCCGAGCTGGGCGAGGTCCCCGTTGAGTCGGCAGGAATCTGTCGTGATCGTGCAGATTTCGACATCGATCGGGTCAATGAACTCGAGAAGACACTCAAGCACGATGTGATTGCCTTCTTAACGGCCGTCAACGAGAATATCGGTGAACACGGTCGATTCCTACACAAGGGGATGACCAGCTCAGATGTGCTGGATACGGCGACTGCAGTGCAGTTCAAGGAAGCCGGCGAGTTGATTCTGGTGAAATTGCGTCAGGTACGTGAGCTGGTGAAGGTTCGCGCCCTGGAGCACAAGGACACTCAGTGCATCGGCCGCAGTCACGGAATCCACGCCGAACCCACGACCTTTGGCTTGAAGTTAGCCGGCTGGTACGACGAGCTTGGCCGCGCAGAGAGTCGGATTGTGTCGGCCGTCGCTGAGATGAGTGTCGGCATGATCTCGGGTGCAGTGGGAACCTTTGCTTTCGTGAACCCCAGGGTCGAGGAGATCGTCTGTGCGCGCCTTGGTCTGTCGCCCTCACCGGTAGGCTCCCAGGTGATTCCCCGAGATCGCCATGCTGCATTCTTCTCTGCGCTGGCACTTCTTGCGTCATCCATTGAGAGGTTCGCGGTCGAGGTTCGGCACCTGCAACGCACCGAAGTCCTTGAGGCAGAGGAGCGCTTCACCAAGGGGCAAAAAGGCAGCTCTGCGATGCCCCACAAGCGCAATCCTATCCTGAGCGAAAATCTCACCGGCCTTGCGCGACTGGT
Source organism: uncultured Rickettsiales bacterium (assembly GCA_964512375.1). Lineage (GTDB taxonomy): Bacteria > Myxococcota_A > UBA796 > UBA9615 > UBA9615 > UBA6601. Next base: position 5,574 of record CAZEIY010000123.1, read on the forward strand.
GCGTGGCTACGCCTTCCCTGCGATGGAGAACGTTGCCCTCTGGCACGAACGCGACATCAGTCACTCCTCTGTGGAGCGGGTCATCGGTCCCGATGCGTCGATCGCCAGTCACTTCATGCTGTGCCGTTTTGCGAGCGTAATAGAGGGACTGGTTGTCTACCCCGAGAACATGCAGCGCAACCTGCAGATGCTCGGAGGAATCCACTACAGCCAGCGCCTCATGCTGGCGCTCATCGATACGGGCCTCACGCGTGAGGAGGCCTATGCGAAGGTCCAGGAGCACGCCATGTCTGTGTGGAAGGGACGGGGAACGCTGCGGGACTTGATCACCGCCGATGCAGAGCTATCCTCGCGGCTCGGCGCGGATCAGTTAGATACCATCTTCGAGGCGGACGCATTTGTTCAGCATCGAGATCTCATCTTCAGCAGAGTCTTCGGAGCCTGAACAAGTAGAGAAGGAGTGATGTTGTGCGAATTCGTGTTCACGTAACGCCCAGACGCGGTGTCCTCGACCCCCAGGGGCAGGCGGTTGCTCATGGCCTCGGCAATCTCGGATTTGAGGGTGTCGGTGAGGTGCGGGTCGGCAAGGTAGTCGATCTCGAGATCACCACCGAACTCAGCCGGGATCAGGCCCTGTCACAGGCCAGGGAGATGGCGACGAAATTGCTGGCGAACGAAGTTGTCGAAGACTTCAGCGTTGAGGTCCTCGACTGAACGATGCGTTTCGGAATAGTCACTTTTCCAGGGTCGAATTGCGACCATGATGCGTATCACGTCCTCGCTCACGTGCTCGGTCACGAGGCGAAGTTCCTCTGGCACAAGGAAACAGATCTGGGCGGAGTTGATTGCGTAGTTCTTCCTGGCGGGTTCAGCTACGGCGATTACCTGCGCTGTGGGGCTATTGCTCGATTCTCACCCATCATGGACGAGGTTGTGCGCTTCGCGGGTCGAGGAGGGTTTGTCATTGGGATCTGCAATGGCTTTCAGGTGCTGACCGAGTCGGGACTGCTACCTGGCGCTCTGCTCCGCAACAAGGGCCTCAAGTTCATCTGCGAGGACACGCGCCTTCTTATAGCCAATGGCCACTCCCCGTGGACGGTTCTCTGCCCCGAGACCATCGTCGCCCCCATCGCTCACGCCGAGGGCTGCTACTACGCCGATGCAGACGTGGTGGGTCGCCTTGAGGAAGAGGGCAGGGTGCTGTTCCGCTACGCGAACAGCCTGGGCGAGGAGTCTGCAGAGGCAAATCCCAACGGCTCCATCAACAACATCGCGGGCATCGTCAATGAGGGCGGAAACGTCCTGGGCATGATGCCGCACCCCGAGCGAAACGCCGAGACCGCTCTCGGTGATGCCAGCGGTGCCGCCGTGTTCCGTTCCATCATTCATAGCTTCGAGGCTTCAGCGTGACCGACGTCGCAGTCCCTGCAGTAGCCCCCCGTGAGGGTGACCCCGAGATCACTGAGGCCGTTGTTGCCGAGCACGGCCTCGCGGGAGAGGAGTACGAAAAGGTCCTCTCCATCCTCGGTCGCACTCCCACATGGACCGAGCTCGGTGTGTTTTCGGTGATGTGGTCTGAACACTGCTCATATAAGACCTCACGACGCTTCCTGGGCACCTTGCCGACAGAGGGAGAGCGTGTTCTTCAAGGTCCCGGCGAGAACGCTGGAGTAGTAGATATAGGGGACGGTCTGGCCATCTGTTTCAAGATGGAGAGCCACAACCACCCCTCCTTTATTGAGCCATATCAAGGAGCTGCTACCGGCGTGGGAGGCATCCTTCGGGACGTGTTCACCATGAATGCGCGTCCAATTGCGTTGCTGAACTCCCTCCGATTTGGTGCTCCGGATCATCCGCGAACTCCGTTTCTCGTCGACGGCGTGGTTGACGGGATCGCCGGGTACGGGAACTGCATGGGAATCCCGACAGTTGCCGGCGAGGTGGAGTTCAATTCCTGCTACGACGGCAACATTCTCGTGAATGCGATGGCCGTGGGCATCATGCCCTCGGATCGTATCTTTCGCGGGATAGCTGCCGGACCGGGGAACCCCGTTCTCTATGTGGGCTCTCGCACCGGGCGCGACGGCATCCATGGCGCCACCATGGCCTCAGATTCCTTTGAGGAGGGACGAGAGGGGCCACGCCCCACCGTCCAGGTCGGCGACCCCTACACTGAGAAGCGACTCCTGGAGGCCTGTCTCGAGTTGATGAAGAGGGATGCAGTGGTCGCTATTCAGGACATGGGCGCTGCAGGTCTGACCTCGTCGTCGGTGGAGATGGCCGGCCGAGGTGGTACGGGTCTGCGCCTGCACGTTGATCGTATTCCGCGGCGTGAGGACGGCATGACACCCTACGAGTGCCTCTTGTCCGAGTCGCAAGAACGCATGTTGATCGTTGCTGCTGCTGGTCGGGAGCATGTTGTAGAGGAGGTCTTTCGGAAGTGGGACCTCGAAGCTGTGGTGGTCGGTGAGGTCACCGATGATGGGTTGTGGAGGATTGTCGAAGACGGTGCAGAGGTGGCGGTTATCCCCGTGCTCGCGCTCACCGATGATGCACCCAATTACGATCGCCCGCGAGCCGTGCCGGCCGACCTGAAGCAGCGTCAGGCGACGCCAGACCTCGCTGCCCACGGTGACTCTGGGGAGGTCCTGCGCAGGCTTCTGGCCTCACCAGGGATCGCGGATAAGCGCTGGGTTTACCGCCAATATGATCACATGGTGCGGGTCGGCACGCTGCTTCGACCAGGCGCAGCGGATGCCGCCGTTCTTCGCATGCCTGGCTCTGAGAAATCCCTGGCGGTGTGTGTCGACGGTAACTCAGTGCACGTCAAGCTGGACCCCTTCACGGGAGCGCAGGGCGTTATCGCCGAGGCCGCCCGCAACCTGGCATGTACCGGCGCCGAGGCCATTGGAGCGACTGATTGCTTGAACTTCGGCAACCCCGAGCGGCCAGATGTCATGTGGGAGTTTGAGCAGGCGGTGCTTGGCCTGGGCGAGGGCCTGCGACGGGCCAGCGTACCTATTGTCTCGGGCAACGTGTCCTTCTACAACGAGACTGGGGAGCAGAGCATCCATCCAACGCCAACGATTGGCATGATTGGCCTGATTGATGAGGGGGTTCGGCCGTTGGGAATGGCGCTGCCATCCTCGGGCTCCCTGGTACTTCTGGGATCTCCCCGTCAGGTGCTTGGTGGAAGCACGTACGCACGCGTTATTCACGGGAGTGAGCAGGGAATGCCTCCCCAGGTCCACTGGGACGAAGAGTTGGCCCTCCACGCTCTGCTTCGCGAGGCTGCGCGCCAACGTCTGCTGCTGGCGGCGCATGATGTCTCCGACGGAGGCATCGCCACTTCGTTGGCAGAGATGCTCATTGCCAGCCGTGGAGAGGCTTCGGGCTGCAGTATTCAGTTGCCCCTCAGCCCAGAAGACAAGGCCATCGAGCTTGGCCTCTTTGGCGAGACACATGGCTGTGTCTGGGTGGTGGTAGATGCCGATTCCTGCGCAGAACTTCTGGCTCTATGCCAGCACCTTAGGTGCCGTGCGACGGTGATGGGCGCGATTAGCGGCGAGGGTCTGCGCATCTTGGATGCGCAGGGTAACGCAGTAGTTGACGAGAGTTGCAACGAACTGTGCGCTGCCTGGGAGGACGGGTTTACGAGCAGTATCGGCCTCAGCCCGTGTCCCCCAAGGGTCTGAAGGAGACCCCTTCGTCGGTGGATCGCTTCCGCGAAGAATGTGGCGTAGTTGGCGTGTGGCAGCACCCCGAGGCTGCCAACCTGGCCTATCTGGGTCTGCACGCTCTGCAGCACCGCGGACAGGAGGGGGCTGGGATTGTCTCCACTGATGGACGGTCAATGTACGCTCACCGTGGCCAGGGCCTTGTAGCCGATGTCTTTGGCCAGCGAGATCGCATCCATCAACTGGCCGGTGATCGGGCTATTGGCCACGTGAGGTATTCCACTGCAGGCGCCAGCGATCTGAGCTGTGTCCAGCCCCTGCTCGTTCAACGAAAGGGAGAGGGCCTGTCGGTCGCTCACAACGGAAATTTCGTCAACGCAGAGGCGCTTCGCGAGCAACTCGAAGAAGACGGCGCCATCTTCCAGTCCTCCACCGACACTGAAATCCTGGTGCACCTGATCGCCAGGTCAAGACAGAGCAGTATGGTGAACAGAGCAGTGGACGCGCTGACCAGGATCTTGGGCGCGTGGACCCTACTCATACTGACTCCCAACGAAATGATTGCGGCGCGAGACCCCCTAGGCTTTCGACCGCTGGTTCTGGGCAAGCATCCTGATGGGGCCTGGATTGTTGCATCGGAGACCTGCGCCCTCGATCTCGTGGAAGGCGAGTACGTCCGCGATATTGAGCCGGGCGAGGTCGTGGTCTTCGATCGGAGTGGCGTTGCGTCGTTCAAGCCGTTCCCGCCGGCGGAGCGGAACCGCTGCATCTTTGAGTTCCTATACTTTGCCAGGCCGGACACCTCACTCTGGGGGCAGGGGGTCTACGAGGTGCGTCAACGTCTCGGAGAGCAACTCGCTCGAGAGTGCCCCGCTGAAGCCGACTTCGTTATTCCGGTCCCCGATTCGGGGGTTGCTGCGGCCCTCGGCTATTCCAGGGAGACGGGTATTCCCT
>CAZEIY010000124.1:0-6925 GCA_964512375.1 uncultured Rickettsiales bacterium
CTCACGTCGAGGCCACCCTTGGACGCAGCTTTGGTGATGCCAGCGCTCCCCTGCTGGTCTCCGTCCGTTCGGGCGCTCGAGTCTCGATGCCGGGCATGATGGATACGGTGCTCAATCTTGGTCTCAATGATGAGACGGTCGCGGGCCTGGCGAGCGCAGCCGGGAACGAGCGGTTCGCTTGGGACAGCTATCGGCGCTTCGTTACCATGTACGCCGATGTGGTCATGGGACTGCACCGCACTCGGCTCGAGCTCCTGGTCAACGAGGTGAAGCGTACCAAGGGGGTCCAGAACGACACCGACCTTAGCGCTGAGGACTGGCGTGAAGTGGTTGGCCGTATGAAAGCGCGCGTGCTTGAGAGCCTGGGCCGGCCCTTCCCGGATGACCCCTTCGAGCAGCTAGAGGGCGCGATCCGCGCTGTCTTCCGCTCCTGGAACACGGCAAGGGCCCGCTACTATCGTCGAGAGAATGGCATCGCTGACCATTGGGGAACCGCGGTCAACGTCCAGGCCATGGTCTTCGGGAATATGGGTGACGACTGCGCTACAGGGGTGGCCTTCACTCGTGACCCCAAGAACGGAGCGAAGCTGTTCTTTGGTGAGTTCCTGGTCAATGCCCAGGGAGAGGATGTCGTCGCAGGACTGCGTACGCCTCAGCCAGTCAATCGCGAAGGGGACGGCGCAAACAGCGAGTTGCCGACGCTCGAGGAGACGCTACCAGAGGCCTACGCCGAGCTGGTTGGGGTCTACAAGCGTCTCGAGGATCACTACAAGGACATGCAGGACATTGAGTTCACCATTGAGCGAGGCTCGCTGTTCATCCTGCAGACACGAAACGGCAAGCGCACGGGAAGTGCGGCGGTTCGCATTGCGGTGGATATGGTGGAGGAGGGGCTGATCGACAAGGCGGAAGCGCTGCGACGGATTGGCGAGGAGCAGCTAAGCCAGTTGCTCCATCCCAGCGTAGATCCATCGGCTGAGCGCACCGTGATCGCGCAAGGCCTTCCGGCCAGTCCTGGTGCAGCGACCGGCCAGGTGGTCTTCACTGCCGAAGAGGCGGTGCGAATCTCCTCGTCAGGTACACCGGTGATTCTGGTGCGCGAGGAAACGAGCCCCGAAGACATCGAGGGGATGACTGTTGCCCAGGGCATTCTCACGCAGCGTGGCGGGCAGACCAGTCATGCTGCGGTGGTCGCACGAGGCATGGGTCGTTGCTGTGTTGTCGGTTGCGCCGATATCGTCGTGCACCGGGACAACAGCTTCACCGCGCAGCCCCGTGACGGCGGCGGTAACGAGTGGAGCATTCGCGAGGGCGATGTGATCACTCTCGACGGTAGCACCGGCGAGGTGATGCTCGGCGAGGTAGCGATGACAGCTGCTGGCCTGGAGGGCAGCGGCCTCGATGAGCTGCTCGGTTGGGCGGACGAGTTCGCTCGGCTCTCCGTGCGGGCTAACGCGGACACGCCCAAAGACGCCACGACGGCGCGGGAGTTTGGCGCGACCGGTATTGGCTTGTGCCGTACCGAGCACATGTTCTTCGAGGGGGATCGGGTCGAGGCGGTGCGGGAGATGATCCTGGCCGAGGACGAGCGAGAGGCGCAGCGCGCCCTCGACAAGCTGTATCCCATGCAGCGATCGGACTTTGTCGGCATCTTCGAGGCCATGGAGGGGCTGTCGGTGACGATTCGCTTGCTCGATCCGCCTCTACACGAGTTCCTGCCGCATCACGACAGCGAGATCGCCAGCCTGGCTTCGCGGATGAACGTGCCGGCTTCGCGTATTCGCAACCAGGTAGAGAACCTCAAGGAATTCAACCCGATGATGGGGCATCGTGGCTGCCGTCTCGGCATCACTAACCCCGGCCTGTATCGCATGCAGACCCGCGCCATTCTGGACGCGGCTCTCGACGTCAGTGCGCGTGGCGTAGTGGTCAAGCCCGAGATCATGATCCCGTTGGTGGGCACATCCCGCGAACTTGAGATCCTGCGCGCGGTAGTCGAGGACGAAGCGCAACAGGTCTTCGAGCGGCGCGGTGCCAGCATCGAGTATCTGATCGGCACGATGATCGAGTTGCCTCGCGCAGCGATCATGGCCGACCGCATCGCCGAGCACGCCGACTTCTTCTCGTTCGGTACCAACGATCTGACGCAGACGACCTTTGGCTACAGCCGTGACGATGCGCGCTTCTTGCAGACCTACACGGACCCCGAGGTGGGCGTCCTCGAGAAGGACCCCTTCGTGACTCTCGACAAGGAGGGTGTCGGTACGCTCGTGCGCATGGGCACGGAGCGCGGCCGAGCTACGAAGCCGGGTCTTAAGGTGGGCATCTGCGGTGAGCACGGTGGTGATCCCGATTCCATCGCCTTCTGTGAGGAGATCGGCCTCGACTATGTGTCCTGCAGCCCGTACCGAGTGCCCGTCGCGAGGCTGGCCGCGGCCAAGGTGGCCTTACTCGAGAACTGAGCGCCTGCGCGCCTCCCTCAGGGGGGCGCTGAGTCCAGGCAAGCGAGGCGCTGCAGTTGGCCTTCTCGCCAGGACAGAGCCTCGACGCCACCTTGCTGGCAGAGCAATGTGCGCGCCTCGTTCTGGCGCACTGCACGTCGTGCGTGGGCATCGTGTTTTGACGTAGCGTCGGCAACGCACAGGCTTAAGATGAGCAACCATCCAAGCCCTGCCAGCCGCTGTGCAGGGGCCTGTGAGAGCGCGCGCAGCCAGCCACAGGCCAGGGGGGCGAGGCAACAGGCCATCCACAGCGCGGGCAGCTGTCCGCAGTTGTCGGGGTACCGATCCACACCGAGCGCAGCACCCAGGGTGACAAGCAAGAGCCCCACCAGCCACCTGCGGGCACGGTGATGCTGCGCGCGTGCGGTCACTAACGCGGCTCCCAGAAGGATAGGAGCCGCACCCAGCCCGAGGTCCTGGGACAGCAAACGCCAGGCCACCTGAAGGCTCTGCCAGGGACTACGCTCGAAGACGGGGAGCGTGAGCAGACCGCGTCCACCGCTCCACCATTCGGGGGCGAGCAGAGCGAGGCACAGCAGCCAGGGGAGCAGGGCGCCGACCACCAGCAGCAGGCTGCGGCGGTTGGCCTTGCGTCCGGTCGCGACCAGCAATCCGGGGACCAGCGCCCATGAACCCGGATGCACGAGGGCTGCCAGCAGCAGCATGAGCGCAGCGAGGCGGTCTCTGTCCTGCTGCAGGGCCACAGCGGCAGCCAGTGTGAGAGTAGCGAGGGGACCATAGATCTCGGCGAAGAGTGAAGCCTCCCAACTCACCTCGGCACACAGCAACGACAGTGGCGCCGCCAGACCAGCGAACCGGAACCAGCTGGCCTGTTGGTCTGCGATTGGTAGCTCAGAGAGCAGGTCTCGACCGAGCAGGGTGACAAGCCAGAGGGCCAGCGCTGTACAGAGAATCGCGAGCAGGTTGGCTGCCATCGCTGGACCGATCGCCAGCTCTCCGAGGAGCCAGACCCAGACCTTGAGAAAGAGCAGGTATCCCACGTGCAGGCTTCGCTCGAAGGGCTCACCGTCAACTGCTTGAAGCACGTACGAGGCGCCATCTCCGCTATGTTGGACGCTCCTGAAGAGGTAGGCGCACAGCAGCGCATAGGCGCCCAACAGGGCGCCCATCTGTCGTCGGAAACCAGGTACTGCATTCCCGCTCGGGTCTTGAGTCGACACTGTGTGCATCCTATGGTAGCCTCCCGCGCCCAATAGAGGCCAGTGAAGCCTTCGATATTACAGGGAAATCTCATTAGATGAGCCGCCCAGCAACAGCCATCTTTCTACTCGTACTTGTGGGTTGCTGGCTACCTGGCTGCGTGCAGGACGCTCGTCTGCCGGATCTGGGCGCCTGTTCGGAGTCTCCTGACGGCGGGAATTTCGAGTACGGACAGGTGGGTGTTGGCGACTGCCTGGCGTCTCCAGCGGACCTTCGTGTGCGGACCTATCCGAGCGATCCCGACAACCACTTCCTTTTTGTCGTCAACAGCAATAGTCGAGGGAACTTTCAAGGTTCGAGTCTCCTGTCTATCGACGCTTCGAGCATCGACGTCACCTGCCCGGTCAATGGCATGCACGAGCTGTCCACCAGCGCCCTCGGTATGCAGGAGTTTGCCGGTCGCGTGGACTTCGAGGATGCCAGCGGCATCGCGCTGGTCACGAATCGTCACAGTGGTCGCTTCGAGGGGGACTTGAGCGATGTGGTGTTCACTGTAGACGCCTCGGATCCTCGGGCGCTTCGTTTCAGTGACGCTGGGCCATCCCGATGGGGGCCCTATCGTTTCGTCACCGTGCCTGCCGACCCCTGGTCGGTGCGAATTAATCCAGCAACGGGGCGTGCCTACGTGCTGGGCTTGACCACCCACGAGGTGAGCGCGTTGGACCTGACGACCACACCGCTCTCCTTTGTGGACATGCACGGCGAGCGCTCGACGTCGCAGGCGAGCTTCGTGGATGCCGACGGAAGCGGCAGCGATCCAGACTTTGTGTTGATCGCAGTCAACGATGTATTGCTCGAGAACGAGCAACTGCAGATCTCCTTCGTGGGCGGTACTACCCGTCTGTACTATCCATCTCAGGACGATGACGGTAGCCCGGTGATTCGGCAGGCCGACACCGGCGATGGCGCCGCGTTCAACTTGCTGTCGGGCGGAGCCGTGCTGACGGGAACTCAGGAGTGGGCTGCTGCCGGGCTGGGCGCAGGTGTGGTCGGACGAGTTGGAGAAGAGCTCGAGGCCTTGCTGGCTGGTGAGTCGGCCGACGGTGTCCGCTCGTTGGGTTCTGCCAGGGCAGTGGTGCATGCTTTGGACTGGACCCTAGCTGCGAGCCCGTCGCTGGTTCCGACCACTGATGGCTGGGATGCCGCGGGTCTTGCTGATCCTGACGCCATCCTGGTCGACTCCGAGTACCACGTGGTCTACACGGGTGGCGCGGGTCTGGGCCGCGGCATTGGTCATGCTGGTGGAACGTCGATTGAGACCCTCAGTCGCTCTGGGAACGAGGAGCTCGACGGAGGAGCCGATGGCGCCATCCTATTACCCACGGACGGCGCATTCGACTCGATCTCGGTGGGCTCTCCGGCGCTGATGCGTCGCGGTGATACTGGCGAGTTTCTCCTCTGGTACAGCGGTCATGCGGATGCCGGTTTCGATGGTAGCGCCGGTACGGTGCCCGCGGGGCTCGCCATCGGACTGGCCCGCTCGGATGATGGTGTGCACTACGTTCGTACCGATCAGGGAATTGGTGGAACCGCACAGGTCCTCGAGCCTGGCCCAACGGGATCCTGGGATTCTCAGGCGGTCACGGCAGCGAGCGCCTACTTCGATAACGGTCGCTTTCATCTCTGGTACCAGGGCTTTGATGGCGAGCGTTGGCGCGTCGGCCGGGCTGTGTCGATCGATGGAGTCCAGTGGACGAAGGACTCTCGGAATCCTGTCTTTGACGAGGCCGTTGCCAGCAGGGTTGGGGGGGTGCCGCAGCGAGCTTTCGCCCTCAAAGCGAGCCAGGGCGGCTACTACCGCATCGAGGGTGACATCTCGGGCGTGGTCAGTCAGTACGCCTTCGAGGGGAGCGTCTACGACTCGAATCTGAGCCCGGTCACTTTCGAGGTGGTCGGCGGCCAGGCGTTGGGCCTGGGTGAGGTCGGTGGCGTCGACGCTGATGGTGTGTCCTCGGCGTCTGCGATTGGCAACGGAGCGGTCTTCTACACGGGGCATGCTGGAAGCGCCCGTCAGCTCACTATTGGTCGCGACCTGGGGGTCGGCGTGCAGCGCGGTTCAGCCGTTCGGCTGCGCGGCTTCAGCGACTCCCTCGCCGGACTCAACGGCAGCGCTCCATCCCTTCCTGTTACGGCTGCCGAGGCGCGGTCCGCAGCCGATGGGGTGACCCAGGTTGCGTTCGCCACCAGCGCAGGCATTGCCCTGGCGCAGGGAGAGGTCTCGGTGAGCAAGGCTGAGACAGTGCTCGACGCCGCGGCTGGCGGCGTACTGGTCGTCGCACCTGGTGTCGAGGGAGCCTTCGACGAGCTGAGCGTAACGTCCCCGTCGTTGGTGCTCGATGCGGCCGATGGCGTGCGGCGGCTCTATTACTCGGGTCAGGGTGAAGACGGCTTCAAGATCGGCATGTTGAGCTCGAGCGATGGCCTCACCTGGACGCGCGCGGGACAGGATGGCCTGGTCTTCGAACGTGGTCCCGCGGGCTCCTGGGATGACTTCTCAGTCCAGGACCCCACGGTGCTCTGGGATGCGGAGCAAGGCCTGTTCCGTATGTGGTACGTCGGCAGTGATGGCGGTCAGACTCGGGTCGGCTATGCGAGCAGTTCCGACGGGGTCAACTGGCAGCGTCACCTTGATGCCCAGGGCGTGGGGCAGTGGGTCTTCGATGGTGCCGAGCTTCCCTTTGTCGAGGGCTCTGCGCTGTCACCGAGCGTCATGCGCCGTACCGATGGCTACCTTGAGATGTGGTTTGAGGGCCAACTCTCGGGTATCCCGAGACTTGGCCGTGCCCGCTCGGAGGATGGTCTCGTATGGGCTCCCATCACCAATCCCACCACCGCCGGCGACTTCTTCACCTTGCGTACTACTCGTGGCGATGAAGATCCCCAGACCGGCATTGATCTCGGTGATAACTCGAGCAGCCCACGCTTCATCGACGGATTCGCTATCTCAGGTGCCGGTGCATCCGAGATGATTCTCAGTCCAGATGGTCACTTTGGAGTCATCGCCAACAAGCGCCTGGGCTTCATGGTCGTGGTGGACCTTCATGACGATAGCGACGAGGAGAGCGGCTATATCGACGCTAACTTCAACGACATTGAGGCAGTCATTCAAATCCCGCAGGTCCACGGCATGGTCGGCACAAGGGATATGGTCTTCTCTAGCGATGGCACTGAGTTCTTCGTCCTGGAGTCTCCGCTCACCAATC
>CAZEIY010000124.1:6935-10169 GCA_964512375.1 uncultured Rickettsiales bacterium
TTTGGGACCGAAGCGTTCTTGCGCCTGGACTGGACTCAGATCACCGATAGCGATGAATCGGTAGCCATCCGCGAGGGGATAGTCACAGGCTATCTGCCCCTGGCTCGGGGGAATGAGAGAGACCAGGGCTATGCCAACGACGTCAGCGTCGGCGCCGGTTCGATGGCGCTCTCGGCTGACGGTAGCCGGGCTTACGTGCTCAACTTCAATGACAACAGTATGTATGTGCTCGATTTGAACGCGGGCGCACGCGGCGCGGTAATTGAGATCATTCGGGGACTCGATGAGAACCCCTGGGAAGTGGAGCTCTCGCCTGACGGTCGTCGCGCCTACGTCGCTACCAGCTATGGCATCTCGACCGGCCCAGTTCAGCACTCCACGTTGCTGGTAGTCGACATTGACGAGAGCAGCGCGAGCTTTGGCGAGGTCATGACTCGCCTCAGTAACATCGGTTCGCGAAGTGAGGCTGGTTGTGAGTAGTCGCCTGTCTGGTTTCGCTGTCAACCAACTGGTTTGGCGCGCACTGTTCCTTGCCCTGGCGCTGCTCCTGCCGGTGTTGCTAGGTGCCTGTGAGGATGTGACCCGTACGCTCAATCGCCTCGATGGCCCGGTAGACATCGCTCTGCTCGAGTCCGGCACGTTCTTCGAAGTGCCTGTCGCCTTCGCGAGCAATTTTCGCTCGGGTCGGGTTAGCAAGCTCGATCTCAAGCGCAGCAATCTTCTCGTTGAGGACAGCCCTGCTCCTTGGATGGCATCGCCGGACCTCGCCTTGGGTGCAGATCGAGCCTTGAGCGAGATCGCCCTCTCGGTCGGTGATGACCGGGTCGATGTCTGGGTCGCGGATGACAGCAACGACGAGTTGCTGCGCGCCAACTACATTGTTGGGCTGGACGCGGCGGGCAAGCCCATCTGGCAGCGCCCCGCTCTGGTTGGTGAGCTCGAGTGGAGTGACGCTGACGGTTCGGTGGCGGATGTTATTCCATCGGCGCGGCTCGATGGGCTGCGGCTTCGTTCTGGACGAGCTACCAGTGAGACCTGGAAGGCAACCTGGACCGGCAACTCGCTGGAGCTACGCGGCAGCGCTTCAGGCCTCCAGTCGGAGCGGGCCATACCGGGCACCCCCTATGAGACGGATCTCGGCGAGGTGGCCTTTACTCTGGCGCTGGCTGGTGACCTACTGCCCGTTGGTACCAGTGTGAGCTTCGCGGTGGATTCCGGTGTGGTCAGCGCGGACGCAGGTGGCCTGGTGACCGCACTGCTTGCTCCTACACCGGACAGCCCCTGGATCTTTGCCACGGTGCTGCCCGACGAGGGGACCCCCTTTGTCTCGGTGTGGGATTCGTCGACTTTCATCGAGCTGGACCGACTCGAGTTGCCCGAGGACGCGAGCCCCGAGAGTCTCGCTTTGGGCCATAGCGAGGGCGTCCTCTGGGTTGCCGACTCTGCCGAGGTGGGGACATCAGGTCGTATCTTCCGTATCGACTACATCCCGGGTGACGTGAACACCCTCGCGGTGACTTCTGTTCCTGTGCCAGAGCCCGCCATCGACGTAGCAGCAGGTCTTGATCCCGGGGCTCTGGGCCTCTTCGTCGCTTCCGCGTTTAGTGATGCCGTCTGGTTGTTGGATGCGTTCAGCTATGAGCCCATCGACATCAACCCCGTCACCGCCGCCGTTGATGCCAGTCACCTGGGCAGCCTCATTGCTGGGCTGGATGCTTCGAAGCGTGACATCGAGACGGCCATTCGGGACGAGGATGGCACTCGACTCCGTAGCTTTGCGGTAGTCGCGACGACGTTTGCTGGCAGCCTGTATTGGCTCGATGCAGCCACCGGCTGTCAGGTCTTCAGCACTCCTGCGGGTGCTTATCTCGAGGTGAGCCCAGAGTTTGTGGACACCACGTTCACCGATCTTGGCTACACCAGCAATCCGCAGCTTGTGTTTGATGAAGTCTCCGAGCGGGCTATCACTACCCATGCCTGCGGTGGTCTCTCCAGGACGGAGACCTGGCTTGTCCGTTATCAGGAAGAGCTGCTGTCGTACGAGGTCGAGGGCACGCGCTCCGGTGTGCAGGAGCATCGAGCGTATGAGGGTGAGCGCTACATCAGTGATGATGGTGCGATCTCGTTCCTGATCCTTCCCGGCACTCGCCCCACGACCGACGGAGATCGATGGAGCTTTCCCATCAACGATGGCGTGTCCCCGGTCGCGCTCCAGGAACTACCGGGAGACCCTGTCATCTTCACCGAGCTGTTCGATGACCGCGATGGTGACTGGTGGAAGGTGCGCGAGCGAGAGGTCGCTGTGATTCCTCATGTCGGCAACGATGTGGTGCTCTGGATCGATATCCAGGGTCAGGGCATTGGCGGAGGCCGCGTCTACCAGTAGGAGAGTTCTGCTCGTCCTTCGTCGGGGCGGAGCTATTGCGGGCCGCCCGCGCCCCCGCCGCCCTGGCCGCCGCCACCCTGGCTGCTGTCGTCGTCGTCGCCTTGCGAACCTCCACAGAATTGCGAGCAGGTGTTGTCTGCGCAGTCGACTCCTTCGTCACAGTCATTGGGATCGCTAGGGCTGCAGCCACAGATGATTCCGTCCCCATTGGTGTCCCCAGGACAGTCGCCATCGTCATCAATGCCATTGGTGCATTCAGGGCAACCTTGATCCGTGCAATTCTGACTCTGGCCCTCATTTGTGCCGCCCTGGCCACCGCCGCCAGTTCCTCCGCCGCCCTGGCCGCCGCCCCCGCCACAGAATTGCGCGCAGCTGTCGTCAAGACAGTCGATCATGCCGTCATTGTCGTTATCGAGGCCATCGCCGCATTCAGGGCAACCGCTCGCCTGGCAGTTCCGGCTCTGGCCTTCGCCGCTGCCACCCTGGCCACCACCCTGGCCACCGCCACCCTGGCTGTCGTCGTCATCACCTTGGGGGAAGGTGTCATCGTCGCCCTGGCCGGTGTCGTCGTCACCCTGGCTGTCGTCGTCGCCCTGGCTGTCGTCGTCGTCCCCTATGCCGGAGTTCTCACACACTGGAGAACCTATGCAGCCATCGTCCGAACAATCGAACAGGCCGTCCATGTCGTTGTCGGCGCCGTCTTCACAGTCTCCGGCATTCTGTCCTTCGACGATCTGTTCCTGGCAACTCCAGATGATGGTCGTTGCGATGATCAAGAGCAGCATGCTCTTCAGAGAGGCGGAACGTGTCATATGTCGTTTCCTTGTTGGAATGCTCTTTAGGTCACA
>CAZEIY010000125.1:0-10152 GCA_964512375.1 uncultured Rickettsiales bacterium
TGGGGGTCTCGCGTCCGGGCGTGGCTGCGCTTATCGAGGCGGGTGGCGAGACCACCTTGTTTCTTCCCGAGGTGAATCCCAGGGACGCTCTATGGATAGGTGCTGTGCCAGGCGCGGAATCCTGGCGGAGGCAGGCGGGTGCCGATCACTGTCTGGACATCGCCGACCTGCGGGTTGGTCCGTACCTGACTCTGCCTCTGTGCGAGCCTCAGGCCAACGCGCGGGCTGCTCGGCTGAGCGGGCAGGAACTGGACCCGGCTCGGCCAGGAGAGACCGGCTCGGCCAGGTTGCGCTCAGCTGTGATCGATCTACGTATGACTCGAGACGAGAGTGAAGTTGCTGAGCAGCGCTCGGCAATCCAGGTGACGGCTCTGGCGCACCGAGCGGCGATGCAGGCGACGCGCCCCGGGGTGACAGACACCGCTATCGAGGCGCTGATCGGGGGGGTCTTTGCTCTCCACGGCCTGGAGGCGGCCTATTCGTCGATCGTGACGGTCCGTGGTGAGATCCTTCATGGCCACGCTTGCGGGGATGAGCTGGGCGCAGATCAGCTGTTGCTCGTCGATGCTGGTGCGGAATCACGAGCTGGATATGCGGCGGACATAACCCGAACCTGGCCCGTAGATGGTCGTTTTGATGGGCGCCAGGAGGCGGTCTATTTGGCGGTGCTTGCAGCCAACCGCGCTGCTACTGGCGTGCTCGCTCCAGGCGTTCTCTACAGCGAGGTTCATATTGCCGCCGCTCGCTCTCTATGTGCCGGTCTGCTTGATCTCGGCCTGCTTCGAGGCGAGGTGGATGGGTTGGTTGAACAGGGTGCCCACGCAGCCTTCTTCCCCCACGGGGTTGGCCACCTGCTGGGTCTGGATGTTCACGATATGGAGTTGCTCGGTGACGAGGTGGGCTATGAGCCGGGCGCGGAGAGGTCCAGCCAGTTTGGACTCAGCTTCCTCCGTCTGCAGCGAGCCATGCGTGCGGGTGTTGTAGTCACTATTGAGCCTGGTATCTATTTCGTGCCTGAGGTGCTTGGAGGTCAGGAGATTCGTACGCGTCTTGGCGACAGTGTGAATTGGCAGGAAGCAGAGAGGTGGCTCGGCTTCGGCGGCATTCGTATTGAAGATGATGTGTTGGTCACCAGCAGCGGTTACGAGAGCTTGAGTTCTGCAATTCCGAGCGAAATAGCCGAGATCGAGTCTCTCGTAGGCAGCGGACTGAGTCCGTCGGAGCGCCTGCTTCAGCTCTGAATCAGCCTGCAGCTTGCGAGGCTGCTACGATTCCACTCTGCACCCCATCTCGGGAGGTGCACAGGAGTACTCAGTGTCTCAGGATGATCTCGATAGCCCTCAAGGCGAACTGCTGCTAATCCATGAGGATACTGATGTACGTCGGGCGCTCACCTCCGCCTTCCAGGCGGCTGGTTACAAGGTCAACGCGGTCGTGCGCTCCAGCAACGCTGAAAAGTGGATCTCGGCAGGAAAGACTTGCGCTGTTCTGCTCGCGCTCGAGGGCGGCGGCGACTGCTTCCCGGGATTGAGGGAACTCAAGGAAAGAGTCTCGGGAGCTCCTTTTGTAGTGATGATGAACGAGCCGTCTCGCGAGGACCTGCGCGCCTGCTTTCGGTTGGGGGTCGCCGACGTCCTCGAAGATCCTCCCAGGGCGGCTGAGGCGGTGTCGTCCATGGCGGCAGCCAGAGAGGGTGAGCCGGGAAGGAACGCTCTCGTTGCTGCGATTCCGGCTCAGTCCGTGGCCATCATTCACGGTGACCAGGCGATTCGCGCGAGCTATGTCTTAGAGCTTAGCCGTCTGGGTCATTCTGCGGCAGGCGGTGAGGAGCCACAGGACATCCGCGTCGGAAGAGGGCGAAAGCACCCATCTATATTGCTGTTTTCTGCGAAGTGCTGGCGATCGGGAGGACCGGCCTACGTGCGCAAACTTGCCGCGAAGGGAGCGCACACGCGGGTAATCGTTGTGGGTAGCGCGCGAACCCTGCGGGGGGAAGAGGAACTGCGCGAATCGGGGGTTCAGGCGCTTCTTGTTGATCCGGTGCCCGTCTTGGAGCTGGATCATCAGTTCGAGGTGCTCCTCTCAGAGCCTCCTGCGGCTGATGGATTGGGGACTGAGGATCTGGATACTCAGCGCCGCGGTGCCGGCGCGGAAAAGAACGACGGGGTGCGAAGCTCCGAGAAGAAAGAGTCGAGAGGTGCGGGCGAGCGCAGCCCGATGCGTGCCGAGGTCATCGAGCTGGCAGAGACCCTGCGCAGTGGACGAGCCAGAGTGTCTAACATCTCGCCAGTGGCCATGGAACTGCAGGCGATGTGCGCTGAGGGCCCCTCCAGCATGAAAGAGCTGGTCGAGAAGATCGAGCAGGACCCGAACCTGGCCGCAGCGACGCTGCGAGCGTCTAATTCAGTCGCCTATCGCGGGATGCCGAGAGTGATCGATCTCTACGCAGCAGGACAGCGCCTTGGTACGAGGCGACTTGCTGAGGTCTCTCAGACTGAGGCCATCAAGGGTGTCTACAAGGGAGCCGGCAAGGGCTGGGGTCGCCTCCTGACGCGAATGTGGCGCCACACGGTGACCACCGCCCATGCCGCACGCTTGCTGGGCGAGCGCCTCGATCTGCCGAATCAGGGCGCGATCTACACGATGGCTCTGCTCCATAACCTCGGTGAGGTACTTATTGTCGACTTGTACCGAAAGGGGGGACACGAGGCTCCCGAGGGGGGCATCGCGGCCGGGGCCCTGGTCCATGACATGAACCTTCGCCACGCGGCTCTAGGCGCGTTGCTGCTCAAGTCCTGGGATTTCCCTCCTGCGTTGGCCTCTATCGCTCTTACTCATCACGATCCCAGCGATCTGGCTGAAGGCACGCCCCTGTCCAGGCATGCCTGGCTCATTGGTGCTCTCTCTGCGTCCACCATGGCTGGTCCGACGAAGTACAAGGAGACGCCAGATGGGGGACCGCCCCTGCCTACGGCGGCGGCGATGCTGGGAATCCGTGTCGAGGACTTCGAGCGGACTGTGGAGCTCGCCCACAAGTGGTGGGCAGCGCAGGGCGACTGAGTCAATGGTCGCCTTCAGGCGTTTTCTCTCCCTGGTTACGATTGAGCAGTGGCGTACGCTGCAGCGTCAATACCCACGTGATGCAGAAGCGAGTGACGGTCTGCAGGCTCGCGTGTTTGGCTTCTACCTTCTTGCAGCGCTCGTCCTTATGGTCAATGAGTACTGGGCGCACGATAGCTTGCGTGTGGTGGGCCTGGTTTCTGTTCCTGACCTACACGGTACCGCTAGGTCTCTACGCCAGGTTCGTGCTGCGTCTGCGGTTCTCGGAGTTGGGCCTGCGGGTCCAGGGTCTGCTACGCCACAGCTGGATCTACGTGGTCGGATTTCTGATCGTGCTGCCTCTTGTGGTGATGGTCTCGGATGACCCGGGCTTCCTCAAGACCTATCCCTTCTATCGAAAGGCGGGAGAGTCCTTACCGCGCCTGGTTATCTGGGAGTTGAGCTATGCCGCTCAGTTTGTTGGTCTGGAGTTCTTCTTCCGGGGGGCGATGCTGTTCTGCGCTGTGCGGCTGCTGGGTCCCTGGGTGATCCCTGCGATGCTGTTTCCGTACATGATGCTGCACTTCGGTAAGCCGATGTTGGAGTGCACCGGCTCGATCATCGCGGGAGTCGCTCTCGGGGTAGTCTCACTGCGTACCGGCGCAATCTACGCCGGCATGCTGATTCACGTCAGCGTCGCATGGACCATGGACCTGCTGGCCTTGTGGCATAAGGGAGTCTTACAGAAGCTGTTCTTCGAGTGACCGACCACACACACCAGATCATCCCCGAGATCGAGGGGCTCACAGAACTGCAGGAGGTGGGGGCTGGTGGCATGGGCGCTGTCTACCGCGCCGTCGAAGAGGCCACCGGTGAGTACCGCGCGGTGAAGCTGCTGCGACCTCAGCCAGGAAGATCGACACCTGCCCGCCGCTTTCGTCGTGAGTTCAACGCGGTCGCACGCTTGCGTCACCCGGGCATCGTTGGGGTCTACCGGTATGGCACCTGCGAGCAGGGTGAGTTCTTCGTCATGGAATGGGTGGATGGCGGAGACTTCTGGGGTGCTACAGGCCGTATCGAGCACCTATCTCGCCTCAACCGACGCCCCCTTGAGGACCGCTGGCTGGCTTCGACTCTGGCGACCGTCGCTCAGGTGTGCGAGGCGCTCGTCTACCTGCATGGGCATCGAATCCTGCATCGAGACCTCAAGCCAGAGAACATCCTTCTCGACGCTGCGGGTCGCTCTCGGCTCGTCGACTTTGGTATTGCCAAGCCCCTCGCCAGAGATCCAATGGTGCCCCTGACGGCTGAAGGAGAGACGGTAGGAACCGCTCGATACATGAGTCCCGAGCAGGCCCGTGATCTCGACCTCGATCCGCGCTCTGATCTCTACTCCCTTGGTGTGATCCTCTACGAAGTGATCTGTGGAGAGCCACCCTTCACTGCAGACTCGTTGTTCGATTTGATGATGGCCCACGTCGTCGAACCTCCACCGCCCCTTGAAGAAGGCGCTCCTAACTGTCCCCCCAAGGTTGCCGAGTTGGTCAACTCGATGTTGGCCAAGGATCGCAGTGAGCGCCCTGGTGGTGCGGGGGCAGTCCGCAGAATCCTTCGCGAACATCTCGGGCCAGCGGGCCTTGTCGAGCCGAAGGCCGGGCGCAAGGTAGATGCGGATGACCTGCGCATGCTGGTCGCCAGGGCTGTGCGTGATTCGGCTGCAATTAAGCCAGTGCTTGGTGGCGATACCGCACCGGTTGGCGCTCTCTCGGGCTCTCAGGAAGAGGTCATCGTGACGCAGCCGGTGGTCCTCGCTGCGAGCCTGGCTCACCAGGGCGCGTCTGCCCAGGAGACTGGTGCGGAGCCCGCCGCAGACTCCGACCTTCCAGAACTCTTCGCTCCCGCCTTCTGTGGACGGGAGAGGCAACTCGAGGCTGTTCTCCATCTTGGAAGGAATCCGCAGAGCGAACCGGTAACCTACTGGTTCCAAGGAGCCGAGGGCAGCGGTCACACGCGTCTGCTCTCCGAGATTCGCGATGTCTTTCGCTTCGAACTCTCGATGGTGGTGCTCTCTGGACGCGGCATTGACCCTGCAGCAGGACTCTCAGCGATCCGTTCTCTGTTCGATCGACTTCCTCAGTACTTGAAGGGGCTTCCGCCCGTTCTCGTCGCCGACCTGATGGGGCCAAGCGCGGGCGTCGCCGCTGAGCTGAGTCCCGGAATGTCAGAGCTACTGCCCTGGGCACAGGATGATGCAGCAGCAACTGATCTGGCCTCGCGACGAGTGCTCCGCTATCAGGCTGCTGAGCGCATGCTCTCCCTGGTCGCGCGGATGGGGAAGGTCGTCTTGCTGATCGATGACTCTGAACGAGTTGATCCTGATTCGATGGAGTTGCTCCGCCATCTAAGTGAGGCGCCTCCTGATGAGAACCCGAGCAGGGGGCGACCCTTGTTCATCGGAATTGCTGGCACTGGACCGGTTCCAACATGGGCCGGCGCGCCCAAGGTCATTCCATCCTTTGATAGCGAGAATGTCGCGCTGTGTCTGCAGACAGCATTCGGCTGGAGTGAAGCTCCCATGCTCCTGGCTCAGCGAGCTCTCGACGAGGGAGTTGGTGCCAGGCCAGGCCCCCTCTTGGAGTGGGCAAGAGGGCTTGTGTATCAGATGGGCGCTCCACCAGGCTCGTCTCTGGTAGAGGAGCAGTTACTCAAGGTGGCCTCTGGTGAGGGCGGACAGCGTGCGCGCGTGCTGCTCGAGGGCTTGGAGCCCCTGGCCTGGGAGGTGCTTGGCATCCTCTCGCTGATTGGTCGGCCGGTAGTGCTGGATTGGTTGGTAGCAGCAGGTCATTGGGATGAGGAGGATCTCGTCGAGGCCATCAATAGCGCGTTGCGCCGCAAGTTGGTGCAGGAGCGTCGCGCTGGTCAAAACTGGGGCTTCGAGTTGATTGATCGTGAGGCAGGAGAGTTGGCCTGGGACCTGTTGGAGTCGAGCCACCGCAGCGATGCCGCGACGCGCTTCGTGGCCTGTGCAGGTGGGAACCTTCCGTTCACCCCTCTTCAGGGCGGGCAGTGGACTGCGCCGATGGCCAGGGCCTGGCTCCGGGCCGGCATGTTGGACTCAGCGATGCCTGTTCTCGCTGCCGCGACACGGCAAGAGCAGGCTGCCGGACGTCCCGCCTCGGGGCTGGCTATGGCGGGGCTCTGGGTTGACACGGCTCGCCGTCAGAACAGCCCAGCACTGCCTGTGGCACTCGACGCCCGAGCTCAATTGGCGTCGGAGGCCTGTGAGTGGAGACAGGCGCTGGCAGATCTCGATGATCTGGCAGAGATCTACCGCGATGACCCCGATCGACTGCTCGTGATGCTCACTACTCGAGCCACGGTGCTGCAACGTTCGCAGAGCTTCGAAGAGATGGTCGAGGTGGTGGAGGACGCGTTTCGAGTTGCGCTGGAGGTCGACTCGCCCCAAGAGGCTCTGTTCCGCCTTTCACATCTCCTGGCCAGCGTCGATCTGCGGCAGGGGGTGCTGATTCATGCCCGTGATCGATGGCTGGCGATTGCTGCTCAGGCAGGAGGCGCCGAAGTGGACTACTGGGAGATGCTCGCTCTAAGTAGTGCCGCGACGGCGGACACGCAATTGGGGGACTATCGGGCAGCGCGGACGCATCTCAAGCGAGCGGCCAGTCTCGCTGCCGAGCGGGCTGACCAGTTGACGGCGATGTTGGTGGAACTGCAACTGGGGGTCGTGCAGAGCCTTGAGGGGAATACGGAGGAGGGCTGCGCTCGTTGTCTGGCTGTCGCCAGTGGTGCAGAAGATCTCGGTGCGGTGCGTCTGTTGGGTCGCGCTGTGACACATGCTGGTGAGGCCTGCCGGAGGATGGGCTTGTTTGCGGAGGCGGATGCCCACTTCGAGCGTGGAGAGCGGATCTTGCGGGCTACTCAGCAGCCCGGCACTCTGGCTCTCTGTCTGGCGGAGCGCGCCCTGTGCGCGCTGGCTATCGGCGAGAAGCAGAGGGCCTACGATTTTGCCCACAGCGCCATGACGACGGCAGCGCTGTCGCCAAGCGTGCTGCTCGAGATAGAGAGAGTGTATGGAGCGATGGGTCGCGTCGCCGAGGCACTAGGTGACCATGCCGCGGATAAGGTGTCCAGAGAGGCTGCTCTAGCCAACCTTGATCGTCAGGCCAGGCGTCTGCCTCCTTCGGTTCTGGCCACGTGGCTGGCGGTAGCTCCGCGCCTCGAGGTGGTGTCGTGGACGGGGTGGCGTCCGGGTGAGCTCCGTGGTGTCTGACCAGCAGAGGCTGCAGCCTGCGGCGGGCGCCTCACGCACGTACGCCGAGCAGATGCTTGAGCTGACAGGTTTCCCGGGTCTCCCTCCCGTACGGGGGAATCCATGAGTGAGAGCCTGACCGAGTTCTTCTTTGCGCTGACTCCTGAGCGGGTCCTGGATGCGATTGAGCTGGAGGGAGATCGCTGTACAGGGCGCTTTATCGTTCTCAATTCCTACGAGAATCGCGTCTATCAACTTGAGCTGGAGGACAGCAGCTTCGTGGTTGCGAAGTTCTATCGTCCCGGGCGTTGGAGTGACGAGGCGATCCTGGATGAGCACGATTTCTTACTGGATCTACACGAGCAGGAGATTCCGGTCACTCCACCGCGGGTTCTGGGCAGCGGCGACACCCTGGGTGAAGTCGAGGGGATTCGCTACTCAGTCTGCAATCGAATCGGTGGTCGTGCCCCGGACGAGATGGACGACGAACAACTGCGGCAGTTTGGACGTACTCTGGCGAGAATCCAC
The DNA here is from genome assembly GCA_964512375.1 of uncultured Rickettsiales bacterium. GTDB lineage: Bacteria > Myxococcota_A > UBA796 > UBA9615 > UBA9615 > UBA6601. The sequence continues at coordinate 7,835 of CAZEIY010000125.1, forward strand.
TCCGTTGGACGCCGGAGCGAGGCAGAGGCACGGATTAATCTGGATCCCGACACCCTGCTCGCCGACAATCTCGACTTCTTGTTGGAGTTCGACCTGCTTCCTTCGGTGGTGCGCACTGCCTACGAGGACACAGTGAATGAGATCTTCACCCTGGTTGCGCCGATGTTCGACGAGTTGGAATTCCAGCGCATTCATGGTGACTGCCATCTCGGAAACATCCTGCGTACTCCTGGCGGACTGGTGTTCCTGGACTTTGACGACATGGCCATGGGGCCGGTGGTCCAGGACTTCTGGCTGATGATTGGCGGTAGAGATGCCTGGGCTGAGCGCCGCAGAGACCTGATCCTGGAGGGATACGAGACGATGGGTAGCTTCGACCAGGGCACTCTGCGTCTGATTGAGCCTCTTCGCGCCATGCGCTACGTGCACTACACGGCATGGCTGGCTCGTCGCTGGGCGGACCCCGCCTTCAAGATGGGCTTCCCGGGCTTTGGGACTGACCAATGGTGGAATCAGTCGCTCCGTGATGTCCGTGAGCAACTGGAGCTGGTGAGGGAACTCTAAAGCTCAGCCAGGACAGGGACTAATTGGGTACTATCGCGATGATTGTGTACTCAGGCGAGCGATTACCTGATGAGTCCTCGACGGACAGAGTGACCGAGTAGCTGAGTCCCGGGGCTGAGTTCACGATCTGTAGGTCGAACAGGTACGTCGCGCTGCAGTTGGCATTGACAGCGTCTTTCGCGTCGAGGGGATCTGGAGCATCCCCGGTGAATGACCACCAAAGGATGACCGGAGTCAGATCGCAATCCAGATCTTCGATGTCGATGCTGAACTCGAAGGTCTGAGTTGCAGGTATCCAGACGTAGGTGACGTTGGTGATCTGGGGAACGCCATTGGATGGGCTTGCGTCGTCATCGTCCCCACTGCAATCGGGTGAACCGAAGCAGTCGGGGTCGTTGCAGTCGAACAGGCCGTCTTGATCGTTGTCGGCTCCATCCGAGCACTCACCGGGCTGGTCCCCCTCGTAGTTGTTGACGCTGTCGTCGTCATCGCCGGGTGACGTGTCGTCGTCATCGCCGGTGTCGTCGTCATCGCCGGTGTCGTCGTCGTCGCCTGACGAGTCGTCGTCATCCCCGGCGCAGGCAGCGTCGGCTGCACAGCCATCGTCCGCACAGTCAGCAACGCCGTCCTGGTCGTTGTCCGTCCCGTCAGCGCACTCGCCCGGCTCGTCGCCTTCGACCTCGACTTCAGCGTCGCAGCCAGCGACCAACACCAGGCTCAGGGCCAACAAGAACAACAGAAGACTTCGATTCATCACCACCTCCAGACAGCAAGCCTAGCGCAGCGCGGGCGGGGGGAGTAGTGGTTGTGGGGGAGCTGGCGGCGCTAAGGCGGTGCTTGCGTCCGGGCGAGCTTTGTCATGATGTGATCTTAGCTCGGCGCACTGCTTCGGGTACGGGCATACCACTATGCCCTGCTGCACTTCTGTCAGAAGCGATACCGCGCACCGAACCCAGCGTTGAAGAACACGCGGGTGGGGCTCCAGGTCTCGTTCACGTATTGCTGGATGTCGGCCAGGCCGTCCTGTTCGAGGTCGCCGCTGATGCTGACGCCGACCCTTGCCGAGACGAACAGCCCGAAGTTCTTCGGCAACTCGAACTCTGCACCGCCCTTGGCAGCGACCACCAGTGCGAACAGCGGCGTTCTCGCGATGATCGCACTGCCCGCCACTTCGACCTTCTGGGCGTAGATCACGGTCCCGACATCACCGCCGACGAACGGCTTGACCACGTGGTGAACGTTCATCCGGTACGAAGCTCCCACCAGAAAATTGGGGAGCACCCGGGCGGCAAGGTGCAGGTCCTCGCCCTCGCGTAACCACAGCATCCAAGCCTCGACGCCAAAATCGAGGCTGAGGGCTGGCAGGACGTAGATGCTTCCCTCCAAGCCCAGCTTGAGGAAGCTCAAGTAGTAGTAGTTGTAGCCGACGAACGCGCGGATGGCTCCCTGGGGCCTTCCGGTCTTTGAGCCGCTCTGAGTGGTGCGCGCCTTGCCACCTCGGGCGCGCCCACCGTCGTCGCGAGCGGTGCCGTAGCCACCGCTGCGGCTGCTCTGCGAGCGTTCGTTGCGAGTGCTTCCGTAGCCGCCGCCACTGCCGCGTTTGTTGCGGTCGGTGCTTCTGCTGCGCCCGTCGCGGTCATCCTTCGCGCTGCGGCGGCTGTCGTCGTTGGGTTCATCCCGGTAGTCGCGGTCATCCCGCTCATCCCGGTAGTCGCGGTCATCCCGCTCATCCCGGTAGTCGCGGTCATCCCGCT
>CAZEIY010000126.1:0-7117 GCA_964512375.1 uncultured Rickettsiales bacterium
CCCCGAGATGACGTTCATTGAGGCGCTTACTGCGGAGACGTCTGAACAGGGTCTCAGCAACGCCGATAGCAATGCAGAAGAGTCGCTCCGTGAGGACTTTTTGTTGGTGGATGGGCAGGGCGCGGTCGGGAGCGTGGTCCCGAGCCCTGACCTCCTGGCAGCGATGGACTCTCTACCGCTCTCTTCTAAAATTGCTGTGGTAGGTGAGTCTGTGAAGGAGCAGTCTCCGGAGGAGGAGGTTCTGGGCCCTGAGCAGGTCAGTCCGCTGCTTGATGAGGTGACTGCTGATGATGAGAGGAGCGTGGCCAGCGACGCTGAGGAGTTGATCGACGACGATGAACTACCAACCATCGTCGCGGATCGAGGCGCGCTTGAAGCGGCGCTGGCTTCTCTCGAGGTGGAGGCGACGGACGAGAGCCCTGCGCCTCTTGGTGAACAGGTCGCTACGCAACCGGAGTTGGCAGGAGCAGCTGCGAAGCCAGCTGTTGATGTGTCCGCGGAGGATGACGTCCGTGAGCAAGAAGAGAATGTCTCCGTCGGACCATTGGTGCCCAAGGTGCGCCAGGGCCCAGTTGCTTCGCTGGTCCCAGTTGGGGGAGTTCATATCGAGATTGGAGGGGCGGCGCCTTCGGGCACTCTCAACGCGAGGCCCATGCGCTTTGAGTTGGCTGGGGTCAGCCAGGTTCGGTCGGCGGTCCCCTTGTCTTCAGAAGTGTCCGGTTCGCTCATCGACCCGCCAGAGGCTGATGAGGGGGCTGATACCCGAGTCGAATGGCAGGAGGACATCGATCCAGAATCTTCTATGGGTATGGGGCCATATCAGAATGCCCCCGGTGCCGAGGACACGATTGTAGGGGATGTCAGCGTTGAACAGCGCTTGATCCTGGCCGAATCAGGACCGATCTCGGCGACGGTAAATCTGGATGAGGCTGGCGAGGCTGCTGACGTGATTGCAGAGGGCGGTGCTATTCGGGTCGCGCTATCCCTGGGTACCAATGCACCACCGGGCCGAGACAGCGTCACGAAGGGTGTCGCTGTCTCGGCAGCAGAGCCAGTGGCAGCTTCTCCGGGGCGAAGCGGGGCCGCTCGCGGAGCCGGAGCGACCGACCTCGTGAAGCTGGCTCGGCTCAAGGAGGAGTTCGGCGGTCCCGGGGTACGAGTGGATGCTATGGCAACGGAAGAGGAGCTTCCTGGGGTGGTTGTACTCTCGGATAGTGATGATTGGTTGGGGGCTGATGAGGGGGGCGCCGCTCCCCTGTCCGGGGGAATGGGGCCATTCGGTGAGGACGAGGAGACAGGTCCATGAAGAGGGCGCTTCTTTGCGTGGCGTATCGGGCACCGGTATCATTCTCCAGTAGATCTGAGACCGCTCGCTCCGAGCGGGGACTTTGATGCTGTGGAGGCTGTGATGCTCAACTTGCGGCGGCTGTCTGTTTTGCTGGTACTCGCATTACTTATCGGGTGTGGTGACGATGAAGTTGCTGAGGCCCCTCTAGGTGAGGCCATTTCTGATGGTGTTGTCGTGGACTGTAGCGGTAGTCTCGAGGCGGCAGAAGGCATCCCTGAAGGTCAGGGCAGGCTGATTCTGGAAGCCAGCCTTGGTGGTGAAGCCGTCACCGATAAGTTGGTTGTCAAGCTGAGCCCCGTCGGAACTCCTGATGTGGAGAGCGGCTCCGGCGCTGGCGGCGTAGAACTGACCTTGAACCCTGGCGCGTACAACGCTTCGCTGGTGTACACCCAGAGTGAGGAGTTGGGTAGCTTCGAAGGTAGCCTGGGAAGCGTCGAGGTGCGCGCGGGTCAGGTGAGCCGCTACCAGGCAAAGCTGACCGTTCCCATTGGTCGGCTTGTTGTTCGCTTCAAGCTTCAGGGAAAGAACAAGCGGCAGGCCGATATCAGTGCTGACGTGAAGATGGCACTCTTTGCAGCCGCGGATGACCCGACTCTGGTGAAGCCCGTGTACGAGGGCGTTGCTGGCACTGAGTTGATGCTGCCTAAGGGCGAGTATCGAGCGCGAGTCACCTTTGTGCCCGGCAGGAACCGTTCCGAGATTACCGAGTGGTTCGGCGAGATCGTGGTGGGTGCGACTCTGACTCGCACTGAGAAGGATGTTGTGATCGAACCTGAACCTTTGGGCGTTCGGGTCGACGCGTACAACTACAGCCGTGGGATCAACGCGGGGACAAGTGTGTTTTTCTTCTCCGAGGGTGCCGACACGTCTCGGGCGATTGCTCGGGCAAAGGGTATCGGTGGTCAGGTGGTGGAGGTCCCCTCGCAGCTATCCCCAGGAAAGTACGACGTATTGCTGCTGTACCAACCTTCGCCGATGACCAATCCGGATCTCAAGATAGAGAAGACGATGTTGGGCTTCGAGGTGCCGGCCGATCCGCAACCTATCCGCGTGCCCGTCGACTTTGAGACGCCGCTAGGGGCTATCCGACTCAAGGTGTTGGCTGGCGAGGATGACATGTCGGATCGGATCGAGATGCGGGTGATGCGCGGTGGAGCCGATCCAAATGCCGCTACCCCCGCCCTTGAGGAATTTGGCGTTTCCGAGCACTTCATCCCTTCGGGAACCTACGACATCTATCTCAGCTGGAAGCGAGAAGATGGTTCTGTCGGTGAAGCCGAGTTTATCCGGGTTGAGCTGGGGAACGGCCACATCTGGGAGCAGGAGTTTCAGCGAGACTCAGGCAACTGGGAGGCAGCGCCCGTGCGGGTGCCCCTCAATCCCTTGCATCCGATCACCTGGGTGGACCCGAACGCTGGCGACGATGACGACAGTGCTGGCGACGATGATGACAGCGCTGCCGGTGATGATGACAGCTCCCGGAGTCGCTGAGCCTCTCCTGGGGCTCGGCTAGGAGGCTCTGATTGAGTTGATGATGGGCCAGAAGGCCTGTTCGAAGAACTTCCTGTTGAGGGCCCTGGCGGGGTCCCACACCGAAGCTTCCACAAACAGGTTCAGCGAGCTGCCTGATAGGTACACTTCGAGTCGGTAGCCCGAACCTCGAGGGTTGTGCCAACGCTGATAGCGATACTCGAGACGGCTTTGTCCGTTCTCGAAGCTGCTGCCATCGAATGTGAGAGGTATGCCTTCGTCATCATCCAGACGCCGCACGCTGATGGTCGGGTACCCGCCACCGTAGGGCAGCGTTCGGACCAGGGAGACTCCTGCACGGGAGATACTTCTCTGCCAGCCCTCAGGGACAGTCAGGCTGAAGTCCGCCTCGGGGTGTTCGAATTCTGCCCCGGTGACTACCGGCGCGGATGGCTTGTCGCTACAAGCAAGAAGAAGCGTTGGAGCTACCAGCAGACAGGCGCCTACGAGGAGACGCAGCGATCGCCTGAGGGGAGCTCGCAGCACAGCCTGGAGAGCCGGTTGCCGAGCTCTTACTCGGGGGGAGTCTCGCCTCGGTAGACGGTAATGCTCTGGAGCACTACGTCAGTCTGGGGACGGTTATTGACTGGGTTGGTCGGTACTCGCGCGATGGCCTTGACCACGTCCATGGTTCCGATGACCTCGCCGAAGACTGAGTGCTTGTTGTCGAGCCAGGGAGTGGCGACTTCGGTGATGAAGAACTGGGACCCGTTGCTGTGGGGACCGCTGTTCGCCATGGAGAGGACTCCCGGCTTGTGGTGACGCAGCGTCGCGTGGAACTCGTCGGGGAACCGATATCCTGGACCGCCTGTGCCCTGCCCGAGGGGATCGCCACCTTGGATCATGAAGCTGGGAATAACACGATGGAAGACGGTCTCGTTGTACAGCGGGCGTGATGTCGTCTCGCCGTTATTTGGGTCTTCCCATTCGATCTTGCCGTGTGCAAGACCCACGAAGTTCGCGACCGTGGCGGGCGCCTTCTCTTCGAACAGATGAACAAAGACATCGCCAACGCTGGTCCTGAAACGGGCACGGAGCTCACCCTCACCTTCAACTTCGATGGGGGGGAAGTCGGTGCTCTTTTTTCGTCCGAACATGACAATCTCTCCAGTGCGCGAGTCCAGGGCAGTTCATAGATTCGAACTACCGTAGGGGCTTGTAGCAGAGTATTTGCTCAGGGTCGATACCGGAGAGATTGCGGACCCCTCGGATTTGTGGCGATTCTGTTGTCGCTGTAGGCGCTCTAGAAGCCTCCGAGGCTCTTGACACCCCCTCGGGGCTGGCCTAGAAGATCGTGCGCTTGGGCTCCTATGCTATGTGCCCACGTGAGGGGTTGTTATGTCTGCATCGCGTATCTGGTTACTGTTTGCCCTGCCTGTCTGCCTGTTGCTCCTGGTCGCTGGTGGCTCTCAGCCTGCTCTTGCGGGTGGTGATGAGCCAATCGACGATGATGGGGATGGTTTTGACGATGTTGAAGATTGCGATGACAGCGACGCGAATGTGCACCCGGATGCCGATGAGGTATGTGATGACGGTGTCGACAACGACTGTGATGGTGCCGACTGGCTCTCGACTCAGGATCTGGACGGCGATGGCGAGAGCCCGAACGCCGAGGGATGTGGCGGCACTGATTGCGATGATGAAGACGCTACTCTCAACAGCGCCGATGATGATGGCGATCTGATAACCACCTGCAACGGTGACTGCGACGACAGCGTGGCGACTGGTGCCCTGGCGGGTCCTGGTCTCGATGAGGTCTGTGGCGATTCCATCGACAATGACTGCAGCGGTGCCGCCGATGACGAGGATCTCGACAGCGATGGCTTCTTGAGCCTGGGCTGCGGTGGCGATGACTGCGATGACGAGAACGCAACGACCAACCCCGAAGCCGGGGAGTCTGAGGCGACCTGCGGTGACGGTGTCGATAACGATTGTGACGGCTACAGCGATGAGAGCGATGCGGATTGCTTTCAAGAGCCTGAGGTCGACGCAGGCATCGATCAGCAGAGCCTGTATCTTGGCGGCAACGTGGTCGTGGTCTTCGACGGTAGCGGTACCGTTGATGGGAACGAGGGTGACGTGCTTTCGTACACCTGGACGCTCACCGGCAGTGCCGAAGACTATCCTGGCGTCACGTATCAGTTCATCACCGATCCAGCCTCTCCCTACGGTTATCTCCGCTTCCATGCAGATGCTGGGGCAGAGGCCACCAGCTGGGACTTCACCGCGATCCTGGTTGTGAGCGATGGAGTGCACACGACCGACTCAAGTGACGAGAAGGCCAGCGTCTCGGCTCATATCTATCGGCCGGAATCGTACAGCAAGGTGGGTTGCGCTCTCGCATCCCGCTCGCGCGGTAGTCTCTGGAGTCTCGCCCTCCTGTTTGTTTTCGGCGGACTCCGCCGTCGCGTGACCCGCTGAGTCTCTCCCGGCGACTGGCTTCCCTGCCTGCTAGGCTGCAGGGCGATGTCTGCAAGCCTCTCTGCCCTTCCCGCAGTCGATAGCGCTGATGCCGAGCTAATCGCTCGTCTGAGAGCGTCTGTTGGTTCCGTGTTTCATGGCAGACCAGAGTTGATAGAGGACCTCCTCGTCGCCGTGCTGGCAGGCGGCCACGTTCTCATTGAGGATGTGCCCGGGGTGGGGAAGTCGACCCTCGCAGAGGCGCTGGCAACAGCGCTTGGCTGTAGCTTCACCCGTCTGCAGTTCACCGCGGACCTGCTCCCTTCGGACATTGTCGGCGTGAATATCTATGACAACTCTGAGGGAGGATTTCGTTTCCACCCCGGCCCTGTCTTTTGCAACGTGCTGCTCGCCGATGAGATCAACCGGACCCCTCCAAAGACCCAGTCGAGTCTGCTTGAGGCTATGAACGAAGCTCAGGTGAGTGTCGATGGCGTCTTACACCCGCTTCCTCAGCCGTTCCTGGTGCTCGCGACTCAGAATCCATTCGAGTCTCACGGCACGTTTCCCCTGCCGGAGTCGCAGGTGGATCGCTTTCTTGTGCGTCTCAAGTTGGGCTATCCCGAGACCGAGGATGAGCGCTTGTTGCTTCGAGAGGCGGGAAGGACCTCGCCAGTGGCCGAGCAGGTGTTGGACCCACAGGCCGTAGCTGCCCTGCAGAAACGGGCTATGTCCGTCAGCATGCATCCCAATATCGAGGACTTCGTGCTTGCCATCTTGAGGGCTACCCGCACAACCCCTGGACTAGCCCTGGGGGCGTCTCCTCGGGCGGGTCAGGCCCTCGTTGCGGCTGCGAGGGCGAGAGCGTTTCTGTGCTCAAGGTCCTTTGTGGCGCCCGATGATGTCCTCGCCGTGGTCGAGCCTGTCCTCGCGCACCGCCTGTTACCAGCGCCCTCGCCGGAAGCAGGCGCTCATGGGGTACGGGATTCCCTCAGCATCCTCCGCGAAATCCTCGCTAGCATCGAGGTCCCTCGCTGAACATGCCCTTTTCGCTACACAGGTGGCGGGCTGAACGGGCTGTCCTTCCTCCCAGGCTCTTGCCGGTGCCAGGTCCGCGGGATCGGTCCTCGAGAATGCGGCGACTCCTTTCTTCACTTCGTCGCATGCGGCGTTCTCTACGTAGGGTTCGGCCAACCAGAGAGGGTTGGGTGTTCTTGAGCACGCTGCTGGCTGTGGCTCTTGCCGCGCTCAACACCGGGAACAACCTCTTGTACCTGGTGTTGGCGGCGATGCTGGCCCTGGTCGCGGTCTCTTCGGTGCTCTCTGAGTGGTCGATCCGGGGGCTGAGGATCTCTCGTTCCCTCGAGCAGGAGGCCTTCGCTGGTGAGCCGGTCAGTGGACGCTGGCAGGTCCGCAACACTCGGCCGCTCGCCGCTGCCCTCGATATTCGTCTTGAAGAGGCGTCAACGCGTCACGCCAGTCTCGTTGGGAGCGCCCGTGCAGATCTCGCGGAGCTGGGTGCGGGTTGCCGGTCGGTGGTGTCTGCGAGTTGGTGCTTTCGGCACCGAGGCATCCATCGTATTGAGGCAGTGCGCATATCGACGGCCTGGCCTTTTGGCATCTTCCGCAAGTGGTACGAGCAGGAAGCGGAGATGGATGTGCTCGTCTTTCCTGGTCGTGTGAGTGGGTTTGGAAGTGCAGCTGTGCGGCCTGTCGGTGTTGGCACTGCCGAGCACGTTAGCGAGCAGGTGCGGCCAGCCGGGCGCGGAGACTTCGTCGGTCTGCGAGAGCATCGTCCTGGTGACGACCCTCGGACAATCCACTGGCGCAGCTCGGCCC